>NZ_JAGGRO010000009.1:0-19387 GCF_018612805.1 Halomonas sp. ISL-56
GCAGCGTGGGCGGCGACGCCAAAGCAGGCGACACCGTCACCCTGACCGTGGGGGACAACAGCTACGAAGGTACCGTGGGCGAAGACCTCACGTATGCCATCGACGTCCCAGGCAGCGTGCTGGCCGAGAACGACAGCATCAGTGCTGAAGTGACCGGCGAAGACGCCGCAGGCAACGCCTACAGCGCCGACGCCGCCCGTGACTACGGCGTCGATGCAGCCCCAGAGGCTTCGGGAGGACAAGTAACCGGTGAGGAAGACACCGCTTTAGTACTAAAATGGAGTGATTTTAATATCACTGACGATTCACCTGCTGGTGAGCAGGGAATTGTAATTACTCAGTTGCCAGCATCGGGAACATTGGAGTTCCAAGATGTTAGCGGGCAGTGGCAGAGTGTGGCTGAGGATGCAAGCTTCTCCAGAGCTGAAATAGATGCTGGACAACTGCGCTTTAAGCCAACTGCGAATGAGTCAGGCTTCGACAGCTATGGTGGTGAGGGGGTAGGGAACCAGGAAGCTGACTATGCTCAGTTGAAGTTCCTACCCACTGACGCTCAAAATGAAGGAACTGAAGCTACTCTCACTATCGACATTAAGCCTGTTGCCGATGCCCCTGCGGTCTCAGTGGCGCTGGGTAACACACTTGAGTCTGTACGTGCCTCAGTTATTACTGTTGAGCATGGCAACGCTACTATCACCATTGAGGGCACTGAAATCAGTGCAGTAGGAATCAGTGGTCAGGTTATCAAGCCGCCGTTTAGTGACGGCAATCTAAACCCAGGTAGCGCCAATAACACTAACGGTGGAGATGTTATTGCGCTCATCGGTGACTTCAATAAGCTGGTGAATGGCAGCCAAGCGGTTAACTCGATCAATGGTGATGACAAAGATTATATTTTCTTAAACAAACCGTTGACGAGTTATGCCGTTAACCTGGGCGAGCTACATCAAAACTCTGGTTATGACGGAACTATCACCGATTTGGCTACTGGTGTGACAATTGGTGTCAATAACATTCGTGGAATTATATTTGGCGATGGTTCCACTATGTTGCCAACCGACGCTACCACCACGATTACCCAGACTGGCTACGATATTATCGAGGTCGAACTCTCTGCTCTGTTGACTGATACTGACGGCAGTGAGGTACTTTCGGATGTTGTTTTAACGGATATTCCTGCTGGAGTGGTGCTCACTGGAGAGGGCGTAGTTAGCCAATCGGATGGCAGTTGGCTGGTGACTAATCCTACTGGGGATAGCATTGCCCAGTTGATGTTGACGATGAAAGTACCTGTGAATGCTGGAGCTTTTGATATAACGGCTACGGTAACTTCAAGCGAGGTATATAAGGATGCCGCTGGAAGTCAGCAAGTCATAGACACTGAAACAAGCACTGATACCACTGCAGTGGAGCAGTACAACATTGTGGTAGGTTCGCCAGGCGGTGATACCATCACGGGTACCAGTGCAAACGACATTATTATTGGTGATGTTGCTGGTCTGCAATTAGTGCCAGGTGAGAACTACAATTTGGCGTTTATGGTAGATACATCGGGCAGTATGTCGAATGCCGATATTGCTAATGCCAAGGCATCACTGACCGAAGTGTTCAATACACTTAAAGAGAGTGTCGGCGAGGATAATGCCGGCACAGTAAACATCTTCTTGGTAGAGTTCGATACCCAGGCAGGAAGAAATGTCAGTGTTGATCTGTCGGATCCACAAGCGCTGTCAAAGCTGCAGTCAGTGTTAGATGGATTCCAGCAAGGTGGCGGTACCAACTACGAAGACGTCTTTAAGGCGACGGCCAACTGGTTCTATACGGACTCTGTCCAGGCCAATTCCGGCACTAACCTGACCTATTTTATAACCGACGGTTTACCGACATATTTCCAGACTAAGGAAAAAGAGAGCGCGGTGGTTGGCTCCAAAGGAGGGAATCGCTGGAACCTTAATATCGATGATATTGATTACACACCTGGCCAAGCATACTCAATGAATATCGATGGTCAGATGAGAGAAGTCATTGATATGAGTGGTAATGTGCAACAGTGGACTCATAGTTCTGGATGTGGCGGTGGAAGTTGGAGTAGCAGTGTTATTGGTCAGGTCAGGCCCGAGGGCGACGGAACATACGAAATTTCAGAACTTGCTGGCGACGGCAGAAGTACTACGCAGACGGTTGTACAGAATTCATTGGAAGCCTTTGCACTGCTGGACGGTAAGTCCTCGGTCAATGCCATTGGCTTGGGTGACAGCTTGAACGAAAGTAGTCTTCAGGCATATGACTCTGATGGCATCGTTCAGTCGAACATCAATCCGGAACAGCTCGCTGATGCTATTCTTGGTGAAAATGTTCAGTTGCCGTCTGGCAATGACACAATTTCCGGTGGTGAGGGCAATGATATTCTGTTTGGAGATCAGGTCACCTTTGCTGGGATTGAAGGTAACGGCTTGCCCGCTATTAAGGCTTATATTGCAGGCCAGTTGGGCCTCGCAGACTCTAACCAAGTTACTGCGGAGCAGATTCATACATACATCACCGATAATCATGGAGAGTTTAATAACTCCACGGGTACCGTCGGTAACGATATCCTGATCGGCGGTGATGGGGATGACATTCTATTTGGGCAAGGTGGCAATGACACGCTGGTAGGGGGGGCTGGTGATGACATTATGTATGGCGGTAACAGCGCCAATACCTTTGTATGGGAGTCGAGCGATGAAGGTTCTGAGCAGACACCTGCTGTGGATCAGGTCATGGACTTCAATATGGGGCAGTTTGGCGCCGACTCCACGGCAGATCGACTGGATATAGCAGATCTGCTGCAAGGGGAAAATGCGGAAAACATGGATCAGTACATTAAAGCAGAGCAGCAGGGCACTGATACTGTATTACATGTCAAATCTGGCGGAGGGTTGGCTGAAGATGGTAGTAATGCGGATCAGCGCATTGTATTGAAAGATGTTGAGATGCCACAAGGTGGCAGTTCTTCAGACTTTATACAAGGTATGTTGGACGATGGCCAACTGAAGATAGATCAATAATTAGTACTACTGAACGATAAGAAATGCCCCACACTCTGCGTGTGGGGCTTTTTGCGATTGTGAAGGGGGAAATATGTACTTTGATGAAATACAGCTTCTGCGCTGGATGAAAGGCGATAAGTTAGCAGTCGAATATATAGAAATGATTTGCGATGTTGCTCATAAATGGGACGATTTAATTGATAAAGATAAAGTGCTCAGTGACGACGAAATTAATAAGCTCTTTTTTGATGTGCTGATTAAACTGCCAAGAAATACTTTTTATCGTAAGAATTTTGAACACTTGAACTCAGTGTTAATGAACGCTATTTCGAATTGGCAAATTGCGACGCAAATGGAGCGTGAGGGTGGCGATTATGAAAAAAGTATTGCCTTTATTTTGCGATCTTCCTATGTTGATCTGATTACGCAGGCAGCTTTGCTGTGTGGAGGTAATCAGTGGGCTAGTAAAGTGGGAGCCGAGGCACGTTCGATCACACATAGCGAAACCTACGAAGGATATTTGAAGAATCTTGATCTTGAGAAAAAATCTAGAACATCGCAAAAGTAGCTTTTAACGTAAGTTAGAAAATTATGGCTATATATAATGGGGTATAGATAATGCTCTACATAAAACGCAATACATCCGGCGAGATCGTGATGCTCAGCAAAGAGCCAACGCCAGAGTGCACTGAAACAATTGCCCAAGATTCACCCGAGGTGCTAGCGTTTCTTGCCGACCAGCCAGGCTCTTCAGCGCACTTTATTGCCTCTGACTTAGCGTTTGTCAGGGTGGTCGAAGATATTCTTGAGGTGTTGCTGGACAAGGGCGTTATCACGTTCACTGACCTGCCAGAAGCTGCGCAGGCCAAAGTGATGGAGCGTAAGTCGTTGCGGTCAAAAAATGATGTGGGCTTGCTTAGCGACGACGATACTATCTAGAACGACGATACTATTTAGGAAGACCATACTATCTAGGTCATATATCGCAGTCGTTTAAGTCTATGCGTTAGACGCGTATGCCTGGCCCGGTGGCACCATCAACCCCCACACGGAACAGGCAGGCAATCTCCTCATCGTCTGCAACACCTTCTCCGATTACTTGAATGCCCAGCGAATGGCAGAGCGTGGCCATGCCGCGCACGATGGTTTGCTGCTCATTTGAAACATGCAGCTGGTGAATAAGGCTGCTATCCATTTTTAGGTAAGCAAGCCCTACATCGTGCAAATCCGCCAGTTTGGTGAACTCTGCGCCCACGTGTTCGATGCCAAAGGTGCATCCCAATGGTCGTAAGGCAGTACACAGCCCTCGTAAGCTGCCAATCGCGTGGGTGCTAAGTGTAGCGGGCACTTCAAAGCAGAGCTGTTTGGCCAGCAGTGGGTGTGCTACCAGCAGTGTCCGCAGATCGTTAACAAACTGGGTATTAGTGATTGATGCGGCGGAGAGGTTGATCCCGACCGGCTTAAGATCCTCTTCCAGGTTAGTGAGTGCTTTTTTCACCACGGCTAAGTCGAGCGCAGGCTCCATCTCAAAGCGGGTTATCCAGGGGATAAAGACACCGGCGGTTTGCCATTCACCGCCGAGCAGTAAACGGGCAGGGCACTCGTAATGGATGATGTCTCCGTGGGCATCGACTACCGGGAAGTATGCCAATTCTGGGCCAACTAGGATCGCGGCTTCCAGTGCGCTCCGCCATTCGGCATGGCTGCTATAGAGTGAGATACGCTTGCGCTGACGCACGACTACCTGTTCAAAGGACGTCAGGCTTTCGGCTTGTGCCAAAGCGTCATCCAAGGTGGCTAACAGTGTGCCGCGCTCATCGTGCGGTGCATAAGGCACAATGGCTGTCGGTAGATAAATTTCGACATCAGGCTGCGTGGCGGCTACCTCGCCCAATGCTGCCATCACCTGGATTCTGAGTTCCTCAACATCATCCATCAGCGGCAGCATAAAGATAAAATCACTACCGTTAAGGCGGCCTACCATCGGTTCTTCCGACGCATTGTCCAATAGTCCCAGTTGGGTAACCAGTGTACTTAACAGTTGGTCGGTGGCGGCGTAACCAAGTTGCTCGTTTAGGGTCTCTAACGCCTGAACGCGTACCATGATCAGCATGCCCGTCGCGCGGGCATCTTCACTGCCCAATTGAGACGAAAGCTTGCCCATAAACACATCGCGGTTCAGCGCGCCGGTGACACGATCATGCTGTAAATGGCGGCGTAACTCGTCCAGCTTATGGCTTTCGTGACTGAGCATCTGATGGACATTGGCAGACAGCACGTTCATTGCTTGGGTGACTTGGCGTAATTCCAGCGTGCGTGGCTCTTTAATGGTGGTAAACCGCCGCGCGCTGATATCTTGCGCCTGAGTAACAACGCGGGAAAGCGGGTGCTTAATACCCCGGACGATCACGGTGGCAATCGCTAAGCTGATCACCCCTGCAAGTAAAAACCAGGCGGCAAGCTCGAGCATGCTGCGCCATAAAGAGGTATAAGCAAAGCTGTGCTGGCTCTCAAGCTCCAACGTGCCGTACTGCCGCCAGCCGTCTTGAATCGTCGCTATGCCGCTTGGCACCTCAAACTCAACAAGCTGACGAAACCAGGCAGGCACATCGCCACTATATTCTTCGGCTGAGCGCTCAATAAGCACACTATCGTTCGTGTCGCGCAGGGTGATTTGGCGGTAGTAACCTGTGTCAAATTGAGCTGCGATTAATAGCTCAAGGGTGACAAGGTCTTTATCGAGCTGGCTCATGGAAAGCGCCAGCGCAGTAGCATTGTCTTCATTTTTAATGCGCACTTCCTGCTCTATATAATCGCGACTAGTGGTAATGCTAATGGCGAGGCTACCAATGAACGACAGCAGCAGCAGGGCGATAATGGCAATCCAAAGTTGCTTGATAAGTGACATCGTGCCAATTCCTCTTAAATGAAACCCTGGGTTTGCATACGTTCGATGACGCTGCGCCAGCGTGATAGACGCGCCAACGGATCTGCGCGGGATTCAGATGAACCGCCAGCCCAAAGGCCATCACTATTAAAACTAAACAGTGGGTCGAGATCCGTACGCTGAGAGGCAGGGGTGATGGACGGTACAATATTGTCTAGCACCAGCGGTTCTGCATCGGGGGTTGAGTAATAGCCCAGCACCATATGGGCTTGGGTAATTTGACTACGCCCAATGCGTGCACGGACATAAATCATCCGCAGGTACTGGCTCGTAACGCCCAATTGCTTAAGGGTAATGTACTTGGCGATGGAGTAATCCTCGCAATCACCCTGGCCTTTACCCATCGCTTCCAACGGCGTGGCCCAGAAGTCTTCTTCTCCCCACACCTGGATATCATCTACCCATCGGATGCGACGATTAAAGAAGTCATTAACTCCGCGCAGTTTGGCTTGAATATCTTGATTCTGCAGCTGTTGAAGCAGGGCTAACCACTCTTCTAAAACGGCTAAACCGGCCTGCCCATACTGTTGTTGCATGCTTTGGCGTAAACGTTGCGGGTCAAATGCTGCCGCGGGCGTTGGATGAATGCCAAGACCTGCGCCCAACCAAAGCGCGCCGACAGTTGCTAAGAACTGCCGACGCGATAGTGCAGGAGATAGTGCAGGAGGGCTGTGATCCGAGGATGCAGGCATGAGTCGCCGTTAGTAACCGCCAAATTGAGGTTAAGATTACAAGCTGGCGGGTTGAAGTGCTACACCTCTCAGTCAAAAGAGTGGACTTATTGAACCGCTGCCTGCTGCGTTGCTTCTAGCTGTCGTTCAATCAGGGGTTCAATCAGTGGCGCCAACTCGGGCCACACATTATCCAGAATAATCGGCTGCGCATCGGCGGTAGGGTGGATGTCGTCACTCTGCATTAGCGCCTCGTTGAGGGCGATACCCTCAAGTAGAAACGGCACTAGAGGCACATCGTACTCCTCTGCCAGGGAGTAAAAGACACCGGTAAACGCATCTCGGTACGCTTGACCATAGTTGGGCGGAATATCGATGCCTAGCAGTAGCACCTGAGCGCCTGCTTGTTGGCTCTGCTCAATCATAGTGGCCAGGTTTGCCTGCATTTGATTCGGCGGTAGGCCGCGCAAACCGTCGTTGCCGCCCAGTTCAATGAGAACAATATCCGGCTGTTGCTGTCCGAGAATATTCGGGAACCGTTGTAACCCCCCGGACGTCGTTTCACCGCTAATGCTGGCGTTAATGACGTGTGCATCGCCTTCCAAGCGCTCTGCCAGAAGGTTCACCCAGCCCTCATTACGCTCTATACCGTAGGCGGCGCTTAAGCTATCGCCCATCACCAGCAGGGTGGGGCCTGAGTTTGTGTCTGCGCTGACAGGCTCTGCGTTGATAGACCCGGAGGCAAAAGTGACTATCAGCAGCACCAGCCATGCGGTTACCATGCGGTTCAGTCCATGCCATGCCATAGGGATGCCACGCTTCATGTCTTACTCCTCAAATTCCAGCTCCTCAAATTCAAGCTCCTCAAATCCAAGCTCCTCAGATCAAACTGCGAATGCAGCTATCGATAAAACAACGTCAAGCGAGTCACCTCAGGGTGAGCGCAAGCCTACTACCGACAATCAAGCGGTCAACGATGTTCCCCACAGCGCTATTAGGACACCCGTACTCCATGCTGACAAATTATCTAAAAAGGTCACCAGCGGAGAACGCTCGCTCACCATCTTACACGACCTATCGCTGAGCGTAGCGGCCGGGGAAAGCGTCGCCATTCTAGGTAAAAGCGGCGCAGGCAAATCAACGCTGCTGGGCCTGTTGGCCGGTCTTGATACGCCAAGCGACGGCGAACTGACACTGTTTGGCCACGCGCTGAGTCGTTTGGATGAAGATGGGCGCGCTGCGCTGCGGGCTGGTCGAGTGGGGTTTGTGTTTCAGAACTTTCAGCTACTGCCCACCTTGAGCGCGCTTGAGAACGTCATGCTACCCCTTGAACTGTCGCCGCGCGCCGGGGAGACGAAAACCGCCGCCCAGTGGTTAGCACGTGTGGGGCTTGGCGAACGGGTGGATCACTTACCCAAACAGCTCTCTGGTGGCGAGCAGCAGCGGGTTGCCGTTGCGCGTGCGTTTGTTACCGACCCTGAGCTGGTATTCGCCGATGAACCAACCGGTAACCTAGACCCTGATACTGGGGCGCAAATCATTGATCTACTCTTCACCTTAAACCGTGAGGCGGGCACCACGCTTATTTTAGTTACCCACGATCACGCCCTGGCGCGTCGCTGTGATCGCTGCCTGCGCTTAGATCATGGCAAGCTAGAAGCCGTACTTGAAAACATCGTACCCACAGCGGCTGCGATTGATGAGGGTACGCAATGAGTGATGTAAATTGGCGTTTGGCGATGCGCAGCCTCAAGCGAGACCTGCGCGCCGCCGATGTGCGTGCACTGTTTATTGCCCTGGTACTGGCCGTTGCGGCCTCCACTATGATCGCGTTTTTTCTCGACCGCTTAGAGCGTGGCTTAGAGCGCCAGGCGGGGCAAATGCTGGGCGGCGATCTGGTGCTGGAACAGCGCGATCCGTTTTCTGCGGAACTGCGCGAGCGTCTTGAGAGCGCGGGCTTTGTCCTTAGCGACCAGATAGATCTGGTGTCGATGATTAGCCGCGATGGCCGCTTCCAGCCAGCCAGCTTAAAAGCCGTCGATGAGGTCTACCCGCACTACGGCGTCTCTTACGTGGATTTTGGCGATGGCACCGAGCAGATTGCCTCTGGCCCGCCGCCCGGAGAGGCATGGGCTGACCCGCGACTGATAGAACTTGTCGAAATCGAACTGGGCGACCGGGTGCAAGTGGGGCAAACCGAACTGACCATTAGCGGAATTATCGAGCGTGAGGCGGATCAATCCGGCGGTTTTGGTAATTTTAACCCCCGCTTGATGATGAACACGGCGGATGTCGAAGCCACTGGCCTGGTGCAAGAAGGTTCTCGGGTTGAGTTTGAAATACTCGCTGCAGGGGCTCCGGCTGCGCTGGATCAAGTACAGGGGCTGCTTGCTGAGCTACGCCGTGATGGGGTAGAGGTGCGCGATGTACGCGTCGACCGCCCTCAGCTTGGCAATGCGTTGCAGCGTGCAGAAAGCTATCTGGGATTAGCCGGCTTAGCGGCGGTGCTACTTGCGGGCGTGGCTGTGGCGATGTCAACCCGTCGTTATGTGGAGCGTCATCTGGATACCGCTGCGCTGCTGCGTTGCTTTGGTGCCAGCCAGCGCCAATTAGTGACGATTTTTACCCTTCAGTTACTTGGCTTAGCACTGGTAGCGGCAGTGATTGGGGCGCTACTTGGGCTTCTGGGGCAAGCGGTACTGATTTGGCTGCTGGTGAGCTTTCTACCCATGACACTCCCGCCACCAGGGCTGATGCCACTGGGGCTGGGGGTATTCACCGCGCTTGCTGTACTGGTTGGCTTTGCTGGACCAACGCTGCTGCGTATCAAACAAGTCAGTGCACTTAAAGTACTGCGTCGTGAGCTTGATCCACTGCCGCCATCGGCTTGGCTGGTCGTTGGCGTGGCGAGTATCGTGTTTGGCGGGTTGCTGTGGCTCTATTCGGGTAGCCTGCCGCTGGCGATTGGACTATTGATCGGCGGTGCGCTTTTACTGGGCGTCCTGTGGATGATTAGCGCGCTGCTGCTGAGCGGCTTGCTGCGGGTTGTGCAGCGGTTCTCCGGACGCAGTGAGTGGTCACAGGCGCTGCGTTTAGGCGGCCGCCAGTTGGCCCGGCGTCGCCAAGCGGGTCTAGGGCAACTGTTGGCTTTCTCGGTGACCTTTTTTGCCATGGCGATGATTGTCTTGGTGCGCGGCGACTTGCTAAGCACCTGGCAGGATCAACTGCCTGAAAATACGCCCAATTATTTTGCCATCAATATCCAGCCTTCCGAGCGTGACCCCTTTGAGGCAGCCGTCTCGCCTCGGGTGGAAACCCAAAGCACCCTCTACCCGATGGTGCGTGGCCGGGTGATTGCGATTAATGATCAGCCGCCGAGAGACGCCGTGCCGCCGGATGCGCGGGGCGACAACTCGTTACGCCGAGAGCTCAACCTCACCTGGCAATCAGACGTGCCAGAAGGTAATGAAGTGGTGGCCGGCGAGTGGTTTTCATCCGCGCAAACTAGAGGAGACGCGAGTCAAGGCTGGATAAGCGCCGTCGATGCAACGCCCCAAGCGGCGACTCAACAAACAAGCCCAGTGCCTATCTCGATGGAAGATGGGCTGGCTGAAAGGCTTGGGTTGAGTATTGGGGATGAGATGACGTTCTCGGTGGGTAGCGATGAGATTACCACTCAAATCACCAGCCTGCGCAGTCTCAATTGGGATAGCTTTCAGCCTAATTTCTTCGTCATTTTCCCGCCGGGAGTGCTGGAGCAGTTTGGCCATAGCTACATTACCGCTTTTCATCTGCCTGAAGCGGAACAGGGGCTGATCCGCGAGCTGATCACTAACTTCCCCGGTGTCTCGCTGCTTAACGTGGACGCGATTTTAGGCCAGGTGCGGGATGTGCTCGCCCAGGTTACCCGAGCGGTGGAGTTAGTGCTCGCTCTGGTACTACTGGCAGGCATTAGCGTGTTGTATGCCGCGCTGACCGCAAGTCTTCCGGTGCGCGCCCATGAAAGCGGTCTGCTGCGCGTATTTGGCGCAGGCAGCCGGATGATTTCACGGGTGCAGGTGGCGGAGTATGCGCTATTGGGCTTCGCCAGCGGTTTAATGGGCGCAGTGCTTGCAGAGCTAACCTCGGCGGTGCTGTATATTTACCTACTGGATCTCACCCCGCGTTTGCACCTGGGTCTATGGGTTTTGCTCCCCGTTGGCGGGGCGTTGTTGATCGGCATCATTGGTCACGCGCTTTCGCGTGATCTACGTCGCCAAGCGCCAGCCGCCAGCCTGGGCTTGCTAGGCGAGGCTTAGTATTGACGTTTCACTTAGTGAGCAATCGCTTATTTGGCGAGCCAAAAACCAACAACGGTAGCGCTGATAACAGCAACAAAAAAGACGAGATTACGGGCGCGGGTATCGCGACGGGGTTTCATAACAGCACCAACCATATAGTGAGGTGAAATATGCCTAGCATGGTAACGTTTGTCGCCTACGCCGTCATCTTACTTGCCTGATGATGTTACTGTTTGTATTGGCTCGCTAGCTGTTTATTCGGGACTGTGAATTATGCCTCCATCTAACTCGACGGCTGTGCGAGCTTATGCGCCGCAGCCGCTTTCACTTGCTCAGGGTCGCTTAGCGGCGTTGAGCTGGGGCCGTACTGATGCCCCCGTTTGGCTTGCTTTGCACGGCTGGCTGGATAATGCGGCCAGCTTTACCCGGCTAGCACCGCTGCTAGTAGAGGCATTGGATATTCGTCTTGTGGCGCTGGATTTCCGCGGCCATGGCCACTCAGAGCACGTGCCTGAGGGGGGCGATTATGCGTTGTGGGACTATTGCCATGACGTGTTGGATGCGATGGCATCCTTGGAACTGGAGCAAACCAGCTTACTGGCCCACTCCATGGGCGCTGCGGTGGCCTGCTTACTTGCGGCTGCGCTACCCGAGCGAGTCGAACGGTTAACACTAATTGATGGGCTGGGGGCGCTAAACACGCCCACTGATGAGACCGCCAGCCAACTGCGTAAGGGGCTAACCGCCTACCGACGGCCGCTGTCACGAGCGCCGCGCTACCCCGATATCGAAAGTGCCGTCGCTGCACGTGTAGCAGGCGGGGTCACGCCGGTGGATAGCATAACGGCAACGCCACTAGTGGAGCGGAATACCCAACCTACCGCCGATGGTCATGTGCAAATGCGCACAGACAGCCGACTGCTGAAGCCGTCCCTAGTGCGTTTTACACCCGAACAAGTCATTTCACTACTGGCGGAGATTACCGCTCCGCTGCTATTGATAGAAGGTGAAAAGGGGATTTTGGGCGAGCGCAAATGGGCCCAAGAGGCGCGACAAGCGGTAAAAGGGTTAACGCGCCAGGTGCTCAAGGGGGGCCACCACTTACACTTGGAGCCCAGGGCAGTGGCGCAAGTCGCCGCAGTTATTAGCGGTCACTGGGGTAACGCCAGTACTGGCTAGGGAAGGAGCGTAGCATGAACGAATTGGCGCATTTGAACAGTGGTGGCAGTAGTCGTGGTAATAGCAGTGGTAATAATAGCAGTGGCAACAGTAGTGGCCATAAGGTCGCACTGGTGCTGGGTAGCGGTGGTGCCCGCGGTTATGCCCACATCGGCGTGATTGAAGCGCTGGAGGCGCGAGGGTTTGAAATCGTGGCTGTATCCGGATGTTCAATGGGCGCGGTGATTGGCGGTATTTATGCCGCAGGTAAGCTGCCTGAATACCGTGATTGGGTGTGCCAGCTAGACTACCTGGATGTGCTCAAACTGGTTGATGTCACCTGGAGCCCGATGGGCGCGATGCGCGCCAGTAAGGTCATGAGCAAACTGGAAACGCTGGTCGGCGATATTCTGATAGAAGACCTAGCGATCCCCGTCACCACAGTGGCAACTGATTTGGTGCGTCAACGAGAAGTGTGGTTTCAAAGTGGCCCATTGCTGCAGGCGATTCGTGCCTCAATGGCCGTGCCGGGGGTTATAACGCCAGTTCATTTAGGCGGGCAGGTGCTAGTGGATGGCGGACTGCTTAACCCATTGCCGATTATGCCCATGGTAGCTGCCCACCAGGCAGACTTTGTGGTGGCGGTGAATGTGACGGCCCATAGCCCGTTGCCGGTAACCTTAGAGGAGTTACTGCCTGAAGAGGAGGACGCAGTCGATAGTCGCACCCAAAATGAGATCGACCGTGATCAACGCATGGGTAGTTGGATAGGCGATGTGCGCGCCGCTACCCAAAAACTGTGGGCAGGGTTTGGGGCAAATGGTGATGGCACAAACGTGGAGGGCGACGACGAAGAGCTAGAAGAAACCATTGAAGCGCGCGGCAAACGCGAGTGGAGCAAGCTCGATATGATTTTGGAGTCGTTTGATATTACCCAAGCAGCGTTGGCCAAGTACAAGATTGCCGGTTACCCACCCGATGTGCTGATCGAAATACCCAAAACCGTGTGCAGTACTTACGAATTTTACCGAGGTCGAGATTTGATTCGTCTTGGCCGACATTTAGCCGATGAAGCATTGGAGCGGCGCATGCCCGGTATCGCTTCTGACGCTACCGAGTAGCCGCCTATTGGCCCCGTTTGCGCAGCAATATATACACCGCACCGGTGCCACCGTCGATATCAATGGCCGAGCAGAACGCCAGCACTCCCGGCCACTCTCGCAGCCAAGTGTTGGTATGGCTTTTGAGCACCGGAAAGTCCGAGGTGGTGCCCCACGCCTTGCCGTGCACCACCAGCACGCAGCGCAGGCCTTGCCCCGCTGAATCGCGTAGAAAGCTTTCTAACTCAGCGCGTGCCTCCTCCAGCGTATAGCCATGCAGATCAAGCCCTGCCTGCCACGCCGTTTGGCCGCGTTTTAACTGACTAAAGGTGCGCCATGGCAAGTCGGGCACGCTGAACTCTAGGTACTCGGAGGGACGTACGGCTTCCACCCGGCCATCCGAGGTGCGTCCACTAGCCTGCTGCGTGCTGTTCTCAACCGCTGCGGAGCGCCGCGCCTCATGGGCCTTGTTGTCGCGTTTGGGCTTGCCAGGATCGGCCTGATTAGTGGCGATAGGGCGTACGCCCGCCGCCTTTAAGGCGTCGCGGAAGGCACTGATATCGTCATCACTAGGCAGGTGGCGGTGTCGCGTCATGGCAGGCTCGGGTGGCAGAAAAAGTGGTAAAAAAGCTGAATCAGCTAAACGAGCACATTATAGCGGGCTGAGCGTTGCTGTGAACCGGACGAAGTGAAAGGTACAATCTTTTTATTCGTTATCCGTATAACGCTTTATTGCCATGAGCCTTGTCAATTAGGAGCCGCTGTGACCACGCATCTCAACGTTGAGCACTCACACTCAACCCTTTCCCTGTCGGAGTCGTTGCTGGTGAGCCAGCTGTTTACGCTGCGCGACTACCTGCGCTGGGTCTCCAGCGAGTTTTATCTGGCGGGGCTGCACTATGGCCATGGCACTGACTCAGCCTGGGATGAGGCGGTGGCGCTGTGCCTAGGCGCGCTGCACCTGCCGTGGGATATTGACCCCAGTGTCCTTGAGGCGCGGCTACTTCCCGTTGAACGCCAGCGGATTATTGCTCTGGCGCGGGAGCGTATCACCACCCGCCGCCCGCTGCCGTACCTGCTTGGCGAGAGCTTCTTTGCCGGTCACCCGTTTAGCGTTGATGAGCGCGTGCTGATTCCGCGCTCGCCGATTGCTGAGCTGATTGAGGATGGCTTTGCCACCTGGTTCCCCGAAGAGCCGCCCGCCAACGTGCTGGACTTATGCACCGGCTCCGGCTGTATCGGCATTGCCACAGCCCTCTATTTGCCCACCTGCGAAGTAGCGCTTGCTGATATCAGCCAGGATGCTCTAGCCGTGGCACGGCAAAATATTACCCGACACGATGTGGGCGATCGGGTACGGGCGGTCGAATCGGACGTCTTTAGTGGCTTGGAAGGGCGGCGTTTTGATCTCATCGTCTCCAATCCGCCCTATGTGGATGCCCGTGACCTTGCCACTATGCCCGCCGAGTTTCGCCATGAGCCCTCATTAGCACTGGGCGCAGGCAGCGATGGCTTGGATATTGTGCGGCGTATACTGCGTGAAGCGCGGGAACACTTAACCGATGAGGGCTGGCTGATTGTCGAAGTCGGCAACTCTGATCGCCATGTGGAAGAGGCGTTTCCCGACGTGCCTTTCCTGTGGCTTGAATTCGAGCGTGGCGGCCAGGGCGTATTTGCCTTGAGCGTCGCTGAACTCGACGCCCATGTGGCGTCTTTCTTGTGAGGAACTAACCGCCATGTCTGGCAATACCTTTGGCAAATTATTTACCGTCACTACCTTTGGTGAGAGTCACGGCCCTGCGCTCGGCGCCATCGTTGATGGCTGCCCGCCAGGGCTTGAGTTAAGTGAAGCTGATTTACAGCACGACCTGGATCGCCGTCGGCCGGGTAGTTCACGGCATACTACCCAGCGCAAAGAGCCTGATCAGGTGCGCATTCTGTCCGGTGTGTTTGAAGGTAAGACCACCGGTACCTCCATTGGCCTGTTAATCGAAAATACCGACCAGCGCTCCAACGACTACTCAAAAATTAAAGAGCAGTTTCGGCCTGCCCACGCGGATTACACCTACCACCATAAATATGGTCACCGGGACTATCGCGGCGGCGGGCGTTCAAGCGCCCGTGAAACCGCCATGCGTGTGGCCGCCGGTGCAATCGCCAAGAAATATCTGGCCGCCCAAGGGGTGCAGATTCGCGGCTATATGAGTCAGCTAGGCCCGATCAAGATTGAATTCAAACAGTGGGAGTCGGTGGGCCAAAATGCGTTTTTCTGCCCTGACCCGGCGCGCGTAGCCGAACTGGAAGCCTATATGGATCAGCTACGCCGCGACCAGGATTCAGTGGGTGCTGAGATTACCGTGATTGCTGAGGGCGTGCCGGTTGGGCTTGGCGAGCCTGTATTTGACCGCTTGGATGCTGATCTGGCGCATGGTTTGATGAGTATTAATGCGGTAAAAGGTGTTGAGATAGGTGCAGGTTTTGGCTGTATCGCCCAGCGCGGCAGTGAACACCGGGACGAGATGACGCCAGAAGGTTTTCTCTCCAATCACGCTGGCGGTGTGCTTGGTGGTATCTCCAGCGGCCAGCCCATTGTGGCTCGCCTAGCACTAAAGCCGACGTCCAGTATCACCACGCCGGGCCGCTCTATTGATATCCATGGCCAGGCGGTGGAGGTGATTACGAAAGGGCGTCACGACCCCTGTGTGGGTATTCGCGCAACGCCCATCGCTGAGGCGATGATGGCGATTACGCTGCTGGATCACTGGCTGCGCCAGCGCGGACAAAATGGTGAGGTGAGCGTTGATACGCCGCGTTTAACCCAGCGCTAACGCAATACGGTGAGATTTGTAGTTCGCTGCTACACTCAAACAAAACAAATGCATGACGATTGGTCGTGACAAACTGGTCGTTATAAACAGTGCAGGAGACGCCTATGAAGATTAACGTTGAGTTTGATCTTACCCCTGATGAATTTCGCCAATCGCTGGGTCTGCCGGATGTTGAAGCCTTCCAGAAAAACCTGCTGGAAAATATCCAACGGCAAATGGAGTCTGGAGTAGAAGGCTACGACCCCATGAGTTTGATGCGGCCTTTTCTCCAGCAGCCGATGATGCAGCCAGGGCTCTCGCAGGGGTTATCCGAAGGGTTGTCTCAAGGACTAGCGAATTTCGGTACTTATCAGCAAATGATGCTGGACATGCTGCGCCAAGCAGGTACCAGTGGTGAAAAGGCTACAACTGATAAACAAGCGAGTCAGTCTGGATCAAGTAAATCGTCGTCGGATAAAGAGACACCAAGTGAGAAGAGTGCTAAGGCTAACGCCAGCGCCTCTTCCCGCTCTCGAGCAAAAGGTTAGTGGGTAAAAGCGCGAGTCGAAGCATGTTGCAATGCAGTATGGTTAGGTCTACTCTTTTTGCAGTGCAGCAATTTAAGCAAGCCAAGGTTTAGCAAGTCAAGGTTTAGCAAGTCAAGGTTTAGCAAGGCAAGACCCAGTAGAGCAAGACCCAGTAGTGCAATACAAAGAAAGCAAGACTCAGCAAAGCAAGACTCAGCAAGGCAAGAACAAGCTACACCACGATGAGTCACTCCAAGGCTCATGCCAAGGAACGAAACAGGAGCAGACACTATGCAAGACAATATGATGGACGCCTTTAACGCGCAAACTAAGCAAATGTTTGAGCCAATGCGCAAAATTAATTCGCTGATGCTCAACAACATGGAAAAAATGACCCAGTATCAGCTGGAAGCCATGAAGCGCTACAGCCAGATGGGTACCGAGCGCATTCGTAGCGCGACTGAAATTCAAGACGCAGAAAGCCTGCGTGATTTTGGCACCAAGCAAGCTGAAATGATGAATGAGCTTTCCCAGCAGATGCAGGAAGACGCGCGTGTAATGAGCGAGATGAGCCTGCAGTTCAAGTCTGAAATGGAAAAGATGTTCAGCGAAGCCGGTCAGCAAATGTCTGAGCAAGCCAAAGCGGCTACTAAAGGCGAGCAACCTGCCAAAGCCTCCAGTCAGTCATCGCGTAAGAGCTGATTAGCGGCATCATCGCGGCGCCCAAGGGCGCCGCGATGCATTTGTCGTATTGATTATAACAATCTGGGTCATTGCACCCTGGGTTAGAGCGTTCAGTGCGCCTGCTTACAGGCGTAGGGAGAGTAAGTATGCAGTCAGCGTGGCAAAATCCTTTTCAGACAATGTCAGGGCTATCTGAAAGCCTTTCGCAAGGTTTTTCGAAAGGGCTGGGTCAAGGCGTTCCTGAAGGTCTATCCCCCTCTGAAATCGAAGATTGGAATAATCAGCTTAAAGAGATTAGTGAACAGTACCAAGGATTGATGCAGGATCTGCTTTCCCGTATTGCGCCCAGTGAAGCCGCCGATTCAATTTACAGCGATATGCGTGAAAGCTTTGAGGCGGGCGCGCAGTCGCTAATGCAAAATCCTTCGCTGCTGTGGGAGACCCAAACCCGATTACTGCAGGATCAGTGGCTATTGTGGCAACAGGCCATGCGTAGTATGGCCGGTGAACAAGTCAAACCGCTGATTATGCCCGACAAGAGTGATCGTCGCTTTAAAGACGACGCCTGGACGCAAGATCCACACTATATGTCCATCATGCAGCAGTATTTGCTGTTTTCGCAGATGGTGGAAGAGCTGGTTGAAAGCTTGGGTGGCTTGGACGACACCCATAAGCGTAATTTGGGTTTTTATGCCCGCCAGTTGGTCAACGCGATGGCGCCAACCAATTTTATGTCGACTAATCCCGAAGTCATGCGTCGCACCATTGAAACCCGCGGTCAAAATTTGATCGATGGCTTGGAGCGGCTGCGAGAGGATTTAGGCAATTCAGCTGAAGGCATTAATGTCCGCATGACCGATCGCGCGGCCTTTGGCGTGGGCGATAACATCGCCGTAACGCCCGGTGCCGTGGTGTATGAAAATGAACTGATCCAACTTATCCAGTACACACCCACCACGGAAAAGACCTTTAAAACACCGCTGCTGATGGTGCCGCCGTGGATCAATAAGTACTACATCCTTGACCTGCGTGAAGATAACTCAATGGTTAAGTGGCTGGTGGATCAAGGCCACACCGTGTTCTTGATCTCATGGCGTAACCCTGGCCCGGAGCAGCGCGATATCACCTGGGCCGACTATATGCAGATGGGGCCGATTAGCGCGATAGAAGCCATTGAGCAGGCCTGTGGTGAGAAGTCGGTGAACCTACTCAGCTATTGTGTCGGAGGCACGTTGACCGCCTCCACGGTGGCGTACCTCACCAGCACTCGGCGCGGGCGCAAAGTAAAGTCGGTGACCTATATGGCCACGCTGCAGGATTTTCGTGACCCAGGTGACATCGGTGTCTTCCTTAACGAACGAGTTGTTGAGGGAATTGAGCAAACGCTAGAAGCGAAGGGTTACCTTGATGGGCGCTCAATGGCTTACACCTTCAACCTGTTGCGTGAGAATGATCTGTTTTGGTCGTTCTATATTAATAATTACTTGAAGGGGGAAACCCCTGCCGCCTTTGATCTGCTCTATTGGAATACCGACGGTACCAATTTGGCGGCAGGCACCCATGCCTGGTATTTGCGTCATATGTACTTGGAGAATCGCCTGGTTGAGCCAGGAGGTATCGAGTTGGATGGGGTGAAAATTGATCTGCGCAAGGTGTCGGCACCCAGCTACTTTGTGTCTACCAAAGAAGACCATATCGCCAAATGGAACAGCACTTACTACGGGGCCTTGCTTCCCAAGGGGCCGGTTACCTTTGTGCTAGGCGGTTCGGGGCATATCGCGGGTATCGTCAACCCGCCCCATAAGAACAAGTATGGCTACTGGACGAACGATGCACTGCCGGAAAGTCATGAGGCATGGCTGGAAAGCGCAACGGCTCAGGAAGGCTCCTGGTGGCCCCATTGGCAGGCGTGGATGACCGACAATGGTTATGCGGATAGCGAAAAAATGCTGCCCGTGCGCCAGCCCGGTGACGGAGAACTCAAGGTGATTGAGCCTGCGCCAGGGCGCTATGTGAAAATGACGATCCCAGAGGTGCTAGAAGAACGCCCGTCTAAACCTTAATCGTCGTCGCTAATGTTTACAAACCAACAAAAAGCCCGCTGATTTTGAACTGCACCCCAAAAGTTGGACACTCCTCCAACGATTGGGGTGTTTTTCATGACGAAACATAATGAAGAGTTCA
>NZ_JAGGRO010000010.1:0-91137 GCF_018612805.1 Halomonas sp. ISL-56
ATCGATGATACCCAGCAAGGCCAAGTGCTCAGCGCCTATATCACCGACGCCCTGGGCACGCCCATGCAGCTGGTCACCCCCAACGGCCAACCCCGCTGGCTCGCCGAACCCGACGACTGGGCAGCGGTTAAAAATCAACGCGCCGTGCGCAACGTCGCCCAACCGATCCGGTTCCAGGGCCAATGGCACGATGAAGAGAGCGGGCTTTACTACAACCGCCACCGCTATTATGACCCGCAGCAAGGGCGGTATATTAGTCAGGATCCGATTGGGTTGCGGGGTGGGACGAATTTGTATGGCTATGTGGCCAATCCGACGGGGATGGTAGACCCGTTGGGATTGAGTGGATATTTAGGCACTGATTTAAGCAGCTTTACTTCTGGCAGTGTTTGTGAAGAAGGGAGAGTGGGGAACGGCATCACTGGTTATGATGAACATGGTGTTCCTACTTTTGATGAGTCCCATCCGAGCTTTCATCATTACTATGGATCGAACTCTTGTACCAAAGGAGTGGCAGGCTGTTCGTATGAGAATGCAATGTCTGGCCTTTTAAGGTATCCAGCACCCGGTGGAACCGGCGAAGAACCTATAACAAATGGACAAACCAGCTTTGCTATGCCCGTTGGCAGTGTGCGCCATGCGGTTATTGATGGTGATTCTCAGGTAGTGAATATTACCCTTCCGTGCAGACATTCTCTCCATCCGGGAATAGTTCGAAGATGGGTAACGCAAGACGCAAACAGCGTTACAATTCACACTTACGGGGAAGGAACCGGCCCTTTTGCTCGAACAAACGAAGTGCTCTCCGATTCATTGTGGCGTGGTGTTGATGAAAATATTTTTGATTATATGAGCCAACAGCAATGATTAAGCTAATCCTAATAGCATTAACGGACATTATATTTTTCGCGGTCTTAATTTTAACAGCGGTCTTCTTGTTAAGCGATATGGCAGGATGGATTCATTTAAGCCGAGAAATAGGACAATTAGTTGTGCGCTTATTCATTGCAGGTGCTCCTTTATCTTTAGTTTTTTCCTTGATTGCATTTTTTAACTTTAAGAAAGCTCGACATAAACGATATTGCTTGATATCAGTAATTGAGGTTTTAATCCTAGTCATGGTGTACTGGATTATCTATGCGAGCCAAATTTAGTTATTATTTTTCCTGAATTCAACTAAATGGTTGTGCAAAAATAAACCAGCACCGATGACTTATAACCCATTGAATTTTAATGGATTAAATGCACGGAAACTTATATGGAGCCACTTAATAAGTGCAGCACATGGAGGTTCTAGCACGCAAGTTTGAGTGGCAAGCGCATATGCTCACCGCCCACCGGGTACCCGGGGGCATGGAAGCCCATTATACCTGGGATCGTCACGCCCCGGATGGCCGCGTGGTCGGCCAGCAGGAAGCCGGTGGGTTGGCGCGCTCTTACAGTTACCAGGTGGATCACACCCTGGTCACCGACAGCCTGGGCCGGGAGGAGCGCTACCACTTTGTGGGCAGCGGCCCCGGCCGCCGCTGGACGGCCCACACCCGCGCCGACGGCTCGCGCATTGAGTTCCGCTATGACCGTGCGGGTCATAAGATCGCCACCGTGGATCCGCTGGGTCACGAGACGCTGATCGAGCGCGATGACCACGGCCAAGTGATCGCCCAGACCGGCCCAGACGGCACGCGCTGGGCGATGGAGCGCGATGCCCTGGGGCAACCGGTGAGTATTGAAGGCCCCGAGAATCAGCGCTGGCAGATCACACGTAACGACCTCGGCCATCCACTGGACGTCACCGGGCCGGAAGGCACCACCGCCTTCGCTTATGAGAATGAACAGTTACCCGACCGCCCTACCACTGTCACCGATGCGGTGGGTGCTACCTACCAGCGGGAGTGGAACGCCCTGGGTCAAGCCACCGCCCAGATCGACTGCTCCCAGCAGCGCACCGAGTACGCTTACGACCGCCACGGCTACCTGGCCAGCGTCACCAACGCCTTAGGGGAAACCACCCGCACCCAGCACGACAAGATGGGCCGACGCGTCGCCACCCAGCTCCCCGACGGGCTCTACTGGCACCACCATATGGACTCTCTTGGACGCTTGGTGGAGCTGGAAGGCCCGCAAGGGTTTAGGCAACAGTTCTTCTTTGATGACCACGGCCGCCCGGTGCAGCGCATTGAGGCCGATGGCAGTCAGCAGTTTACCGCTTACGATGACATTGGCCGCTTGAACGAGCTGACCCTGGGCAACGGCGCCGTCTACCGTTTTGCCTATGACGACATGGATCGCCTCGCCAGCGAGACCGGCCCCGATGGCCGCGAGCAGCAGTACCGCTACGATGATGCCGGGCGGCTGATCGAACGCGTCGAAGCCAACCGCACAGGCCCCGACGGCCAGCCGCTGGTCACCCGGTACGACTATGACGAAGCCGGTCGCCTCACCGCTCGACACTTGCCCGCTACGGAACACGCCCGGGCCAGCACGGAGCAGTACCAGTGGGGGACGAATGGGCAACTCATTAGTGTCACCAACGATCATGGCGAAGTGACCTTCCGCTACAACGAAGCCCAGCGTTTAATCGGCGAACAGCAGCAACATGCGGGCCTAGCAGGCGAGAGTGGCTGGCAGTGGCAACACCAGCATAGACTCACCGCCACCGGCGCGCCTCAGGCCAGTCAGTTCGGCGACCTACCGGCGCTCAACTGGCACACCTACGGCAGCGGCCATCTGCACGGCATGAGCGCCCCCGGCCTGGATCTGGAAATCGCCCTGGAACCCGATGCCCTGCACCGGGAGACCCAGCGTCGTCTTAGCACCAGCGCTAATGCGCACAACCAGCCGCTGGTGCTGGAGCGGGGTTACACCAATCTCGGCCAGCTGGATCACCTCACCCTGCGCAGCCCGGACACCACCAGCCAGCAGAGCTACCAATACGACGCCCTGGGCCGGATGAGCTTCCGCAGCCTGGAAGGTGACCCCGCTTCCAAAGTCATCGCCTACAGTTACGACGCCGCCGGACGTTTGATCGGCAGCCAGCATGGCGACCATGCCCACCGCTATAGCGTGGATGCGGCGGGTAATCGATTGGAGGGTCAACAGGCCCTGTCTGATAACCGCCTTGGTCAATTAAACGGCACCCGCTACCGCTACGACGGCGCAGGCAACCTGATCGAACGCCAACAGCCCAACGGCGAACGCTTAACCCTAGGCTACGACGGCGCCAATCGCCTAGTACATCTCACTCACGCCAGTGAGCTGGGCTACACCCGCGACGCCACCTACCGCTACGATGGCCTGGGAAGACGCATCAGCAAAACCGTGCGCCACACCAACGGCACCACCGCCACCACCCACTACGGCTGGGACGGTGATCGCATCGTGCGGGAAGAAACGGATAGCCAGCGCACTACTGTGGTGTATGAGCCTGGGAGTTTTGTACCCATGCTGCGGATCGATGATACCCAGCAAGGACAAGTGCTCAGCGCCTATATCACCGACGCCCTGGGCACGCCCATGCAGCTGGTCACCCCCAACGGCCAACCCCGCTGGCTCGCCGAACCCGACGACTGGGCAGCGGTTAAAAATCAACGCGCCGTGCGCAACGTCGCCCAACCGATCCGGTTCCAGGGCCAATGGCACGATGAAGAGAGCGGGCTTTACTACAACCGCCACCGCTATTATGAACCGCAGCAAGGGCGGTATATTAGTCAGGATCCGATTGGGTTGCGGGGTGGGACGAATTTGTATGGCTATGTGGCCAATCCGACGGGGATGGTGGACCCGTTGGGATTGGCTACGCTCGACTTTTTTAAACCTGGTAGCCTCGGACAGAGGGCATTCCAGAATGCGCAAGCACCGGATGGCGAGACTTATGTAAAGGGTCACGGCGACCGCTATGGTGTCCAAAATGATCGGACAGGAGACAGAGTTCCCATGACCGTACAGGAACTTGCGGATAAGCTTCGCGAAGAAGGTTGGAAGGAGGGCGAACCTGTCACCCTGGTTTCGTGCAATACGGGAGATGGAGACTTCCCACAGCAACTTGCAAACGAGTTAGGAGTACCGGTGACGGCTCCTGATGGATATGTAAGTGCGAAGTACAGTGGTGATTTTTGGTCCCACCACCCTCGCTTTCCCCCTGTGCCTTGGGGGTCTGACTTCCATACATGGAGTCCACAGTGAAGACCATTAAAACACTCTTAACTTTACTAGTTTTTGGTGTACTCCTAAACATTTTTTGGGGCAAAGCCCTTTTGTCGATGGGCATGCCTGCAGCCGAATATTATCTTTCCTTGCCAGAGTTGATGCTCTCAACAGCGGAAGCCAAAAGAGGAGATAAGAATTCCATTTCCCGCCTCATAAATTATTATGGCATTTATCTAAATGAAAAAGACAAGGAGTTGTTTTGGATGAGGAAAGGAGCTGAAACGGGAGACCCCAAGTTTAAGTATTTACTCGGAAAAAGAATTCTTGTTTCTAATCCTGACAAGGCCGAGGCAATCAAGCTCATTGAAAGCTCTGCATCATCAGGCTTCGAACCAGCTCAGGAGTATCTGGCTAGATACCATCGGCATAATAATTAGGGGCTTTCACTGAAGGGATAGGTAGTGCGCCGAGATAAATCGGTGGAAGATTGGAGGTGAAATCTCTCTATCCAATAAGAACTTGGGCCGCCGGATCAGCAAAACCGTGCTCCACACCAATGGCACCACCGCCACCACCCACTACGGCTGGGACGGCGATCGCATCGTGCGGGAAGAAACGGATAGCCAGCGCACTACTGTGGTGTATGAGCCTGGGAGTTTTGTGCCCATGCTGAGGATTGATGATACTGAACAAGGCCAGATCCTCAGCGCCTATATCACCGATGCCCTGGGTACGCCCATGCCGTTAGTCACCCCCAACGGCCAACCCCGCTGGCTCGCCGAACCCGACGACTGGGCAGCCGTCAAAAACCAACGCGCCGTGCGTAACGTCACCCAGCCGATACGCTTCCAGGGCCAATGGCACGACGAAGAGAGCGGGCTTTACTACAACCGTCACCGCTATTATAACCCGCAGCAAGGTAGGTATATTAGCCAGGATCCGATTGGATTGAGGGGTGGTACGAATTTGTATGGGTATGTGACCAACCCGACAGGGATGGTGGATCCGATGGGGTTGAAGGGAGTGGGGCAATGCGGGCAAGGTGGGCTTTCTCTTGAAGGTTACATGCAAGAGAGGTATGGCAAACTTGCTATCACCGATGACGAGCGTCTCTTTGCAGCGGCTGGTGACAGACAAGCTTTTTGGGATTCGCGCATGGAGCGAGGTGATCCGATTGCACCAGTTGCAATTGGAATTCTTAATAATGAAACTTATGTTGGGTATAAGTTCGTTGGTGGTCGGCTCGCTAATCGGTTTACTGGCCTGAAGGGCGAGGCGCTAAACGATCTAGGGGTTGACTTAATGAGGGCCCATGCTGACGCTGTTGATTTTGACTTTAATGAACAAATTGGTATTCCTGGACTGTTAAGTCCAGAACAGGCCGCTGCCTACCACCATGAAGTATTTAGCGATCATGGTTTGGGGTCATGGCAGTTTGGTGGGACGCTGGCGAATACTTCTCCGAATTTAATGAGGTCAATATGGTGTACAGGCTGTGATCATGAGGGAGAAGCTATTCGATGAAAATATCAAGCTTACTTTTATCATGGGTACTTGCTGTGAACTTGACAGCTTGCACTGACGCTAAAAAAGCATTTTCTCTAGGGGGTTCAGCTTATCAAGTGCCAGCCGATTATTTGGTTATCTCACCTTCTTCTTTTGAAAGTACAGACTTTGACGATAATATAAGCATGGTTGCTCTAACGTTTAATAATGATAAAGATTTTTCTGACTATATGGAGCCTAATAGCTGGCTGCCAGGAAGCTCTATTACTGCCATATTGTATGCCCGTGAAGGAACGTCATTAACGGGTTTTTCACCGTCTCTTTCAAGTCTTGTGGAATTCTCGGTTGATGGGGAAAATATTATTGAGTTTGAGAATAGCTATCGAATATTCCAGGGTGATACTCGCATTAGCTGGCAGGCTCTTCCCAAATCTCAAGCTAGCTTTGATGGCGACAAAGTCACGGCAAAGTGGGTGGCTGACTGCATTCCTTTAGGCGGAATGCGGGGATCAGAACAAAGCCATGAATCTATAGACATACCTACATCGTGTAAAATCAATATTGAATACCGAAATTCAATATTAAGGCTGAGCACTTCCGAGAAAAACTTATTAGATAATGCTGAAAAAATTACAGCATTAATGCTTCAGAAATTAGATTCATGGAGAGTACATCCTTAGCGCCCTGAGTCCAACCCGTAATCACAACTTAGAGACCGTCCCCTCTCAGCACCAACATGGGAGGTAGTATCTACATTCCTTGGCGGTGCTGGTGCAGAAAATACTTAACCAAAATTTATTCGCCATATAGTTGAGTTCAGTAAATGAATGCAACATGGACGTTATTCCATTGAGCCTGAATTCAACTAATAAGTGCAGCACATGGATGGCTTAGCACGCGAGTTTGGGTGGCAAGACCATATGCTTCCATGCCACCGGGTACCCGGTGACATGGAAGCCACTACACCTGGAACCAGCAGCCGTACCGAGTATGCCTATGACCGCCACGGCTACCTGGCCAGCATCACCAACGCCCTGAACGAGACCACCCGCACCCAGCACGACAAGATGGGCCGCCGTATCGCCTCCCAGCTCCCCGACGGACTCTACTGGCACCACCATGTGGACTCTCTTGGACGACTGGTGGAGCTGGAAGGCCCGCAAGGGTTTAGGCAGCAGTTCTTCTTTGATGACCACGGCCGCCCGGTACAGCGTATCGAGGCCGACGGAAGCCAGCAGTTTACCGCCTACGATGACGTTGGCCGCTTGAGCGAGCTGACCCTGGGCAACGGCGCGGTCTACCGTTTTACTTATGACGAGATGGATCGTCTCGCCAGCGAGACCGGCCCCGATGGCCGCGAGCAGCAGTACCGCTACGATGACGTCGGACGACTGATCGAGCGCATTGAGACCAACCGCCCAGGCCCCGACGGCCAGCCGCTGGTCACCCGTTACGACTATGACGAAGCCGGTCGTCTCACCGCCCGGCACTTGCCCGCTACAGAACACGCCCCGGCCAGCACAGAGCAGTACCCGTGGGGGACGAATGGGCAACTCATTAGCGTCACCAACGATCATGGCGAAGTGACCTTCAGCTACGACGCAGCCCAACGCTTAATCGGCGAACAGCAGCAACATGCGGGCCTAGCAGGTGAGAGCGGCTGGCAGTGGCAACACCAGCACAGCCTCACCGCCACCGGCGCGCCCCAGGCCAGTCAGTTCGGCGACCTACCGGCGCTCAACTGGCACACCTACGGCAGCGGCCACCTGCACGGCATGAGTGCCCCCGGCCTGGATCTTGAAATTGCCCTGGAACCCGACGCCCTGCACCGGGAGACCCAGCGCCGTCTTAGTACCAGCGCCAATGACCATAACCAGCCATTAATGCTGGAACGGGGCTACACCAACCTCGGCCAGCTGGATCACCTCACCCTGCGCAGCCCGGATACCACCAGCCAGCAGAGCTATCAATACGACGCCCTGGGCCGGTTGAGCTTCCGCAGCCTGGAAGGTGATCAGGCCTCTAAGGTAATCGCCTACAGCTACTCGGTGGATGCGGCAGGGAATCGGTTAGAGCAACGTTCTGACAACCAGCAGGCACTGCCAGATAACCGCCTCACCCAACTCAACGGGGCGCGTTATCGCTACGACGGCGCAGGCAACCTGATCGAACGCCAACAGCCTAATGGCGAACGTTTAACCCTGGGCTACGACGGCGCGAATCGCCTAGTACACCTGATTCACGCCAGCGAGCTAGGTTACACCCGCGACGCCACCTACCGTTACGATGGCCTAGGCCGCCGGATCAGCAAAACCGTGCGCCAAACCAACGGAACCACCGCCACCACCCACTACGGCTGGGATGGCGACCGCATCGTGCGGGAAGAAACCGAGAACCAGCGCACCACGGTGGTCTACGAGCCGGGCAGTTTTGTGCCCATGCTCAGAATCGACGACACCCAACAGGGCCAGTTAGTCAGCACCTATATCACCGACGCCCTGGGCACACCGATGCAACTGGTCACCCCCAACGGCCAGCTTCGTTGGCTCGCCGAACCTGACGATTGGGCAGCGGTAAAAAATCAACGCGCCGTACGCAACGTCACCCAACCGATCCGGTTCCAGGGCCAATGGCACGATGAAGAGAGTGGACTTTACTATAACCGTCACCGGTACTATGACCCGCAGCAGGGGCGGTATATTAGTCAGGATCCGATAGGGCTCAAGGGTGGCACCAACCTGTACGGCTACGTGACCAACCCGACGGGGATGGTGGATCCACTGGGGTTGTTTGGTACAAACATGCACCAGTTAGACCCGATTTCGGTCGCTATTCAGAATGGACATACGCGCCCGCGAACGGAACCAGAGAGAGTAACAGATATTTTTAATCCGGCCGAAAGGGCTAGAGAGGGAGGAACTGCGACTGTTGAGGCAGGTGGGCAACTTATGATTGGGTTGGGAGGTAGCACATCAACAGGGGTTATTTACGATCCAATAAGAGGACGGGCATGCACTGTGCACACAGCATGCGCTATGGCAGAACCTAGAATTGGAGCAGGAACGACGGCGGGTGTTTCTGCGGCAACAGGTACTTTTGAGCCTGGAGATGTTAGTTATAGTATTGGTGTTGAGGGTACTTTAGTTTTCACAAAAGCTGATTTAAACTTTTCTAATAGTGGTTCTATTTCCACTGGTATAAGCGGCATCTTTGGTGCTGATATTGGAGGAGCAATCAAGATGTGTCGCTCAGAAGCCTCTGATGCTTGTTGGGAAATAGGTGAATAATAATGAAAAATCAAACTTTGAGAACTTTTTTGTCATTTTTCTTTTCCCGCTTGTTCCTTTTTCAGCCTGGTTGTTTGGAGTGGGTTCACTTCCCTCTAAAGTTATATGGTATGGATGGGTATTTATTTTCTTATGTATATGGTTGTTGAACTTTAGCTATATAATAAGAAAAAACATCGCCTTGGCGAAGAAAATAAAATCAAAAAAAGAGAGGGATTGACAAAATGCCTGAGCTGATAATTTTTTCACCAGCCATTTTATGGTTTCTATCATTAGGTCTATTTTTGATTATTTTCAAGAAAGAAAATCCTGAAGCTTATGATGAGCTGGGCTTGTTAGACTTTTTTAAAAGCAAGGAAAGTGATGATGCGGCTAGAGTGATAATTTTTTTTGGCACCAGAAGCACTTAAAACTAGGAGGAAAAACAGCACTCGCAGGAATGGCTCTAAACGTTGTTTTTTGCTTGTGTATTATCTATATGTTTGTGATCTTATGGCTGGGGTGGACAGGACAGATTAATTGATAACTTTAGCTTTCTCTAATTTATTAAGCAATAGCAGGAGTATCAATGCTAGCTTTTTGAAATACTGTAAGACAAAGCACTCATGCTTTCTTGGCGAAAGGTGTCCCTTATCATAGGCTGCCCAACCATAACAATACGGCTTTTTAGCCTAAATAACTCTCGCACTCTGTGAGGCAGTGATGTTCGAGTGACAGGATCACTCTTGACCATCTTTATCATTAGTGTAGTCTTAATTCTTTGGCTTATCTTATGGACATAACTTTAAACACTAAGGAAGTTGTATGTTTGAAAAATTCACTCTCGGTTCGCTGTACATTATGAACCAATATCGTAGCGCTATATTAAAAGGCATTGTTTTTCCTTTCATTCTATATGTCTTACTTCAACTAGCACGCTATGAATCCGCCTATACTGAGTTTACACATGGCAGTGCCTTCTCTCTCTTACATATAGTTTTATTTGTTATTGACATGGCTATTCTGTCAATTATCTCAATAAACACAACGCGGATCATATTGCTCAACGAACGGCCAGAAGCTTTTAAGCTTAGATTTAACAGGCGTGAAACAAAGTACCTTTTGTATTGCATTGGTTTTTTAGCGTTATGGATAGTCCCTGGCATGTTTACTGGAGCCTCTTTAACCCTTATTACGTATAGTGTTTTTATGGGCCTTATCCCTCTAACCTTTTTCTTGGCCACTTTATTTTTCACACTAAGATTATCGCTTGTATTTGTAGGCGTGGCGCTTGATAAAAAAATATCGATGAGAGAATCATTCAGCATGACTAAACGCTGCCAATGGTCACTTTTCTTTTCACTTTCCTTGCTAATCGGCTTGCTATTTATGTTTGAATATTGCTTTGAACTCGTTTCAAGCACGATTGGGGGTCAAACCTTTAGCCTGATAACATTTATTTTGATAACCCCATTAGTAGACACATTTATATACGTATTTTCGGCTATTATCTTAACCATTTTATATTCCAATGCCTATCAGCCAACTAGCAGCCCCCAAGCGGGATCGATGGAGGATGCCCAATAGTATTGAAGGGCCTGTCGCAAAGCTGGCAGATTTAACTGCCAGCTAGATTGCCTTACGCTGAGTGGTGCCAACAAGCACCGCCAGCGCCATGGCCTAAAGCGCCACCAACACCAGCCCCGCCAACATCACCAGGGTGCCAATGGCCTTTGCCCTGGAGGCTGGCTCCTTGAGCCATAGCACGCCCATCAATACCCCCACAGGAATTGACAGCTGGCGCAGCGCCACCACATAACTCACCTCGTCGGTGAGCGCCATGGCGATTAATACCAGACCGTAGGTGCAAGTCATCATCAGCCCGGTAACAACCAGCATGGTAAGCCCCTGTTGGCGAAGCGCGGGCAGGCGACGGCGCTCTGCGGGTAGCAGCGCCAGCAGGGGTATCGCCCAGGTGAGTGTCATCAGCGCTTGCAGCACCATAAACACCGCCCCGGCGGTTAACCCGCTATGCCCTGCCCTCTGCATCAGTCCCAGCGCCTGCTTATCGATCAGCGAGTAACCGACCGTACCGACAGCGGCCAGCAGCGCAAATCCCATGGCAGGCGTTAGATAGGTAGAAAACCTACGCGCCTGAGGGTGGCTAAGCGGTAGGCAAAGCGCACCTGCCACCACCAGCACCATGCCGAGGCCATCCCAGCGATCCAGCACCCGGCTGCCCAAGAGCGCAATGGATACCAGTGGCACCAGCACCACTGGCAGCGCACGGGCAATGGGGTAAAGCACGCTGACGTCACCGCGAGAATAGGCCCAGGCCAAGCCGCCCATATAGAGCATTTGGCATAATCCCGAAAGCGCCAACCAGCCCCAGAAGGCCGTTGGCAACGCACTCAGCGATGGCCCCAGCCATAGCAAGGGCATAAGCACTGCCCCACCGGCGCCGTAGGCCAGGGAAAATGCCCCCAGCGAAGGCGCATTGCGTTTACCCAGTACATTCCATCCGGCGTGCATGCATACCGACACCAGCACTAATGTAAGCGCGGCTGGACTCAAGGGTGCTCTCCCTGTTGAAGGCGGGTATTAATGGCATCGACCACGCCGGGCAGCTCGGCGATGGTCTCAATACAGTAGTGTGGTTGTGAGGCGGCAAACTGAGCGGCTACCCGCGAATGGGCAGCTTGGCGCTCTAAATCACTCAGCGCTTGATACTGATCAAACGTTAGCCCTAGCGCATTGCCTGAACAGGTAAGTGCGACTGTCCACATACCGGCGCTGCGCCCTTCAAGAATGCCCGGCGTGGTGTCGTCGACTTTTACACATGACGCCACATCGCTGACACCTAACGCAATCACATTGGCCAGCGCCTGGGCAGGGTGCGGTCGACCATTGGGTACTTCATCGGTGGCCACCACATGATCGACGTGCAGGCCATTATCCGCCGCCAGAGCGACGACTTTTTCCATCACCACCGCTGGATAGCCGGAACAAGAGCCGATCTTCAGTTCCTGAGCGCGCAACGTGGCTAAGGTATCAAGCGCACCGGGAATAACCGCCGAATGGTCGGCAATTTTGGCAATTTGCAGCGGCATAAAACGCTCATAAAGCGCCGTTACATCGGCATCCGAAGGTGCATGGCCCACCGCCTGGGCAAAACGCTCTGCGATGGCCGGTTGGTTACACAGGGTGCGAATATGATCCCACTTACCCATTCCCATGGGGCCGCGGGCTTCTTCCAAGCTAATCGCCACGCCCAGTTCAGCAAACGCTTCGACAAAGATCTGGGTGGGCGCAAAGGAGCCAAAGTCGACCAACGTACCGGCCCAATCACAGATAACCGCTTGTAAGCATTGAGGAGAGTGATACTGCATTAGGCGCTCCCTGATGGTGAAGATAGGTCAGCAAAGAGGTAGACGCCCATTTCGTTAAGCGCGTCTTGAATGGCGTTTAGCAACTGGGCAATCACCGTGATACCTAACTGACCCATGCAGCCGATGCGAAAACTCTCCACTTCGGTCAACTTGCCGGGGTAGATCAAAAACCCGCGCGCCTTTAGCGCCGCGTAGAAGCTGTGAAACTCAAACGCTGGGTCGGTCGGGCTTAAGAAAGTGGTGATGATCGGCGATAGCCATTCGTCTTCCAGCAGGGTGCTGAAGCCCAGCGCCCGCATGCCTTTTACCAACGCATCACGATTGCGGGTATAGCGCGCGCAGCGCCCCGGCACACCGCCTTCCTCCCGATGCTGGGCAAGCGCCGCCTGAAAGGCCACCACGGTGTGCGTGGGCGGGGTAAAGCGCCACTGGCCGGTGCGCTCCATATATTCCCATTGGGCGTGCAGATCCAGACTCAACGAGTGAGCGCGCCCCCTACCTGCTTCAAGCAGCGCCTGGCGAATAATCACAAAGCCAAAACCCGGCACACCTTCGATGCACTTATTGGCAGAAGAAACCAGCACGTCAATGGGTGTTTTCGCGAGGCTGATGGGGATGCCGCCAAAAGAGCTCATGGCATCCACAATGAGCGTTTTACCATGGACGTGCACCACGTCAGCAATGGCGTCTAACGGGTTCAAAATACCCGAGCTGGTTTCGCAGTGCACCAGAAACACCGAGGTAATCTCTGGGTCTTGCTCCAGCAGTGCTGCGACTTCATCGACCTGTGGCGGCAGATAGTCGCCTTTATCCAGCGTCGCATAACGGCGGCCCATCATGTGGAGCAACTGCGCCGCGCGCTTACCGTAGGCACCGTTCATCAGCACCAGCACTTTGCCGCTGGGATCCGTAGCGCAGGCCAGCGCACTCTCAACGGCAAAGGTGCCACTGCCCTGCATGGGCACACAGGCGTACTCGTCGCTTGGCGCCTCGGCCATGGCAAGTAACTGGGTGCGAATGTCGGCAGTCACCTGATTAAAGTCGTCATCCCAGGAACCCCAGTCGCACAGCATGGCGGCTTTAGTGGCACGGGACGTCGTCAGCGGCCCAGGGGTTAATAGATAGGGCTCTTCAATATGATCGTTCATTTTGGTCTATACCAGATTTTTAAACACTTTAACCGCAAGCACGGCGGCGGTCTAGCCCGCCATGCGCCAGCGCTGGGCGTTGTTTAACAACACATGGGTAAGCGCGGTATGCAGCAGCTTCACCACTAGCGAGGTCAGGAAAATCAGCACCGCCATGGCCGCCGCGCTGGCGAAGTAACCGGCTTCATCCAGATGGAGAACCGCCACCGAGGCCAGCCGCGTGTCGCTGTTGTAGAGAAACACCACCGCGGACACCGTGGTCATCGCATTGACGAACAGATACACCGATATATCCAGTACCGCGGGCAGCGACACGGGCAGCGTCACCCGACTGAACGTGATCCAGAAAGGTACCTTAAGTGAGGCCCCCACCGCTTCAAACTCGGGGTCGAGCTGTTTTAGCGCGGTGGCCGAGGTGAGATGGCACACGGTGTAGAAGTGAATCAAGGTGTTGAGCACCAGAATCATCAGCGTGCCGTATAGCCAGTTGAACGGGTTGCCCGCCTGATTGAAGAAGAAGATATAGGCAAGCCCCAGCACCATGCCGGGCACCGCCATGGGCAGCATGGCCATAAAGTGCAGCCCTTGGCGCAGCGGGCGAAAGCCTTCGCTCTTTTCGATCAGCCAAGCGTTGAAGAAGATCACTAAGGTACCCACCACGGCCACGCTGAAGGCGAGCTTGAGCGAGTTAAACCACGCTCCCCAGCCACCATCGGCCATGCCTTGGAAGGTGTAGTGCTTAAAGGTGATCGACAAGTTGTAGGGCCAAAACTGAACCAGCGAGGCATACACCGCAGTGCCGATCACCAGCACAATCGCCCCCGCCACCGCGTAGCAAAGTAGCGTAAAGACCCAATCCCGCAGCGGGCTGGGGGTAGGCTGCCATGGCACCGCCCGGGCCGAAAGCTGGGCCACCTGGCGGCGCTGTATCCAGCGGTCAACGATAAACGAGAGCACTGCGGGTAACAGCAGAATCACGCTGACCACCGCGCCCATCTGAAAGTTCTGCTGGCCGACGACCTGGCGGTAGACGTCGGTGGCCAGCACGCTGAACTGACCACCGATGATTTTTGGCACGCCAAAGTCGGTGATCGCCAGGGTAAATACCACAAACAGGCAGGAAATCAGCCCGTAGCGCACACCGGGCAATGTAATAGTCAAAAACGTACGCCATTTGGGGGTGCCCAGCGCTTCGGCCGCTTCGTAGAGCCGCGCATCGCTGTTGGTTAGCGCGGTGGTCAGCAACATCAGCGCGTGGGGAAATATCCAGAAGCTCATGCCCATTACGATGCCAATCGGCCCATAAATCGAGTGGTCTGCCAGCACGTCGCGCAGAAACCCCTGGTTGCCGAACAGGTAAACCAAGCTGATCGCGGGCAGCAGCGACGGCGCCAGGATGGGCAGAATCGCAAGCATACGAAACAGCCGCTTGCCCGGCATGCAGGTGCGGGTAATCCCGTAGGCGCATACAAACGCCAAGCCGACCACCACTACGGTGGTCATCAGCGCCACCCGCAACGAGTTAACAATCGAATTGACCAGCGCGGGGGTTTGAAAATACTCAACAAAGTTGGCCAGGCCTATAAAGTCGCCGGCGCGGTCTTGCAGGCTTTTAACCAGCATGGCCACCAGCGGAAACAGCAGGCCCACCACCAGCAGGGCGACGCCAGCGAGTAACGCTAACAAACGGATCAGCGACTCTAGCGACGGCTTGGTCGCCGACATTGTAAAGGTCTTAGCCATCATTGCTGGCTACTCCCTGCGGGGTACAGGCGGGCGGCCTCCGCGGGTAGGTGAATCGATAGCATCTGCCCCACAAACAGGTCGAGGTCACGACTATCCCGGCTGGGCACATCGGCGATAAGCGTTTGACCGGCTTTCGTTAGGCGCAGGGTAACCCGCTGAAAGGGGCCCAAAAACTCAATGCCGACCACCTCACCGTTCAGCGCTCCCGCTGCACAGCTAAGCGCTACGGCCTCCGGGCGAATGGCCAACTGGGCGGCTTGGCCCACGTCTAAGGTGTGCGGCAGGCAGGCGCAAGGCGTGGTACCCAGCCACGCCTGGTCGCTGCTCTGCACGCTGACCTCAAGGAAATTCATGCTGCCAATAAACGAGGCCACAAAGGCGCTGGCAGGCTGGTGGTAGATCTCGGCCGGGGTGCCCACCTGCTCAATCACGCCGTGGTTCATCACCACAATGCGGTCGGCCATGGTCAGCGCCTCTTCCTGGTCGTGGGTGACCATAATGGTGGTCACCCCCAGGCGTGCCTGAAGGGCTTTAATCTGGCTGCGCAGATGGCCACGCACCCGGGCATCCAGCGCCGAGAGGGGTTCATCCAGTAGTAACAAGCCTGGCTCGGTGGCCAGCGCCCGCGCCAGCGCAACACGTTGCTGCTGACCACCAGACAGCGCCGCCGGATACTTGTCTTCGCTGCCGGTTAAGTTCACCAGGGCGAGCAGCTCGGCGACCCGCTTGTCGATACGCGCTCGGTCATCTCGACGGTTGCGCAGCCCATAGGCGATATTGTTAAACACCGTCAGATTGGGAAACAGCGCGTAAGACTGGAACACAATGCCGAAATCCCGCGCTTGGGTGGGCAGCCGGGAAATATCCTTGTCACGCTGAATCAGCGTGCCCGACGTTTGCTGGGTTAGCCCTGCAATGGTACGCAGCAGGGTGGTTTTGCCGCAGCCGGAGGGGCCCAAAAAGCAGACAAACTCACCTTCGTTAATGGCCAGAGAAATGTTGTCCAGCGCGGTAAAAGTACCAAAACACTTGGTCACCGCTTCAATGCGCAAATGGGGCGCTGTGGGGGTCATCACCGCTGGCGAGTCGGCCGCCAGCAGCGACGTCATGGTGGTGTGCATAACATCTCCAAGCCCCGGCGCATGGGCCGGGGCATCTGATCGCGAATCCGCCGTTTATTGTTCGGTTTTACCGTCGTAGCGACGCTGCCACTCGGCCAGTACGCGCTCGCGGTTTACGGCCGCCCACTTGAAGTCGGCATCGATCATGCGCTCGGTGATGTCTACAGGGTAGTTGTCGATGGGCTGGGCCACGCCGGGGTAGGCCACCACCGCATAGCCTTCGTTATACAGCTCGTTGGCTTCCCGTGAGATCGACCAATCCAGCAGCGTTTGCGCTGCTTCTTGCTTGTCGGTACCGGCTACCATCGCGGAAGCTTCCATATCCCAACCCAGGCCTTCTTCAGGGAACACGACCTCAATAGGCGCTCCCTGTGACTTCAAGCGGGCACCACGGAACGCAAATGACACGCCCACCACAGTTTCACCGGTAGCCGCCAGGCTGCAGGGCGCGGAACCCGAATGGGTATAGCGGGCGATATTGTTATGCAGGCGATCCATATAGTCCCAGCCCTGCTCTTCGCCCCAAAGCTGCAGCCAACTGGCCACATCCAGGTAACCAGTGCCCGACGAGTTGGGGTTAGGCATAATCACATGGCCTTCAAATTCAGGCTTAGTCAGGTCTTCCCAGGAAGTCGGCATCGGTACGCCCTGGCGCTCGCCCTCAATGGTGTTGTAGCAGATTGCCGCGACCCAGGCGTCCATACCCACCCAAGCCGGGTCTTCACCATCACGATAGGCCGCATCGACAAATTTCGGATCAAGATTTTCAACACCTGCGGGGGCGTAGCGCTCCAGCATGCCCTCGTCTTCCAGCACCAGCAGGCTGGTGGCGGCCAGGCCCCAAATCACATCGGCCTGGGGGTTGCCTTTTTCGGCCAGCAAGCGGGCGGTAATCACCCCGGTGGAGTCGCGCACCCAGTTAATCTCGATATCCGGGTGAGCCGCGTTAAAGCGCTCGGCGTATTTTTGCAGGTCGTCCGACTCAACGGCGGTATACACGGTTAGTTCAGTGGCCTGGGCATTGGCAGCAAGCACAGTTGAGGCAAGCGCAACGGCAGCGGTGCCTGCTAATAAAGTAGAGGGGAATAAACGGCGCGTGATCATGATGGTGGTCTCCCGGCTGATTGGTATAGACCAGAAGTTTGCCGTGGTTAAATGACACCGCGATGACGCTTGTTTGACCGTTTTTTTAAGCGATGATGATCGCCTTGAAGCAATCGCTGCTAGCGCTGCCCCGAAAGCTCCACACTGATGCAAAGGGAATCGTGCAGCCAGTGCTCTTCGTCATACTCAATGGGGCGCTGCTGGTCGTCAAAAATGGCACGATTAATATTTAAACCGGCAGTGCCCGGCGCGACGGATAGCTCTTCGGCATCCAAAGGCGACAGCGCTTCCGACACCATGCGAATAGAGCGGTTAGCCAAATAGTGCCCCCAGCGCTCGCGCAACAGTCCCCACAGAGACTGCCCGGCGTAGATATCCAGCAACTCGGGCGCGCGCTCGGGCACCACCCACAGCGATTCCACCAGCACCGCGCGGTCATCCACGTAGCGGCGGCGGCGAATATGCTGAAACAGCTGGTCATCCGGCAGGCCCAGCGCACGAGCGGCAGGCGGGTGAACGCGGGCTTCCAGCTTCAAAACAGCGGTGCGAGGCTGTCGTCCCTGGGCGCGCACATAGTCGTTAAAGCCCGCGTCACGGGTGGGGTCGTAGACTAACCGGGCGGGAGAGATAAACCAGCCGCGCCGGTTGCTGCGGTGGATCAGGCCCTCCCCCTCCAACTGAGAAAGCGCTTGGCGCAGGGTGACGCGGGTGGTGGCAAAACGCTCGGCCAATACTCGCTCGGCGGGGAGCTTGCCTTCCCACAGGGCGGCATTTTGGTCGATCAAGGTGCGTAGCTGTTCGGTTAACTGCAAATAGTAGGCGTCAGACATGCACCGATTTTCCTGGCAAAGCATTAGGCGACGAAGCGCTTGAGGGCGTCCGCCAGTCTAAGCGCCGCCACCCTTCAACGCTAGCCACCTCGGCCAGTACCGGGTCTGGGTTAACTGCCACGGGGCAATCGACATATTGCAGTAACGGTAAATCATTGCGGGAGTCTGAGTAGAAGGTGGTGTGGCTGGGGGTGATCTGCTGCTCGGCCAGCCACTGTTTCAGACGCAGCACCTTGCCGCCGCGATAGGAAAAAATACCCTCGCTGCCACCGGTATAGCGCGGGTCTTCATTAATGCCATGCTCCACGCTGAGCTCCACCGCCAGCACGTGCTCAATGCCCAGAGTGATCGCAATTGGCTCGACCAGGTGACGCGACGAAGCAGAAATCAGCACCAGCGTATCGCCTGCCTGGCGATGCGCTTCCAGGCAGGCCCAGGCCTGATCAAAAATACGCGGCTGCAGATGGGTGGCGACAAAGCGCTCGACCTCTTTCTGTACATCTTTTACCCGGCGCCCACGCAGCGGCGCCAGGGTCATGGCTAAGTACTCTTCCAGCTTTAACTTACCCGCGTGATAGGCCTGGTGCATTTGCGCCGCCCGCGCCATAAAGGCGTCGGCATCGCTGATCCAACCTTGCTCTATCATCCATAAATTCCAGCGGTCGCTGCAGTCTCCATCCAGAAGGGTATCGTCAAGATCAAACAGGGCCAGGCGCATGGGACACTCCTTTCATCGCGGGTTGGCGGCGCGTAGGGTATGCCAAAGGTGATGACAGGACGATGACGATGATAAGGACTTAAGGTGCTAGCCACCGCGCCGCAAACTCATCCGCCGGTAATGGGCGGCCGAACCAGTAGCCTTGCGCTTCATTGCAGCCCATTTCGGCAAGCAAACGAGCTTGCTCCTGGGTTTCGACCCCTTCTGCCACGGTCTTCATTTCTAACGCCTGCGCCATGGCGATGATGGTCTCCACGATGGTGCGGTCATTTTTGTTTTCGAGCATTTCGCGGACAAAAGAGATATCAATTTTCAGCGCGTCGGCAGCGAAGCGCCGCAAGTAGGAGAGTGAGGAGTAGCCCGTACCAAAATCATCAATGGAGAGCGAGTATCCTGCTTTGCGCATGGTGTGGGTAATCTCGACGGCTTGGTCGGGGTCGCGCATAAAATCGCTTTCGGTGAGTTCCAGAGCGATCGCGCTCGGAAAAACACCGGCGGTGAGGTGCGCAATGTGGCAGGTGAGCTCTGGGTCAGCAAACTGTTGGGCGGAAATATTGATCGATAACCTGCCTGGCAACCCTCCCCCAGGTTGGTTACGCCAAGTGATTAACTGCTTGGCGGACTCTTCCAACACCCAGTCCCCCAGGGCACGGATCAAGCCGCGCTCTTCGGCCAAGGGAATAAACTCGCCGGGGCTTACCCACCCCCACTCGTCGTCGTACCAGCGGCATAAGACTTCTGCGCCGGTCAACCGACCATTGATAAGGTTCACCTGGGGCTGAAAGTTGAGTGCTAACTTATGCTCAGCGATAGCGGCGCTGAGCCGTTCGCTCATGCGTTGGCGTCGGTGCAACGCCTGGCGCATAAGTTGAGTGTAAGGAGAGGTACAGTTTTCACGCCGTTTGGCATGATGAAGGGCGATACTAGCGGCATTAAATAGTTCGCCAGCCTCCGCGACATCCTGTGGGTAATGGGCAAAACCGATGCTGACATCGAGATGAAAGACGCGGCGCTGTAAATGCAGCGGCTGCTTCACTGCTGAACGTAGCTGCTCGACAAGCACGCCGATATCAACGGGATCAGCGACGGCGACTAGCAAGGCAAACTCATCCCCAGATAAGCGCGCCAATGCGCCATGCATGTGGCTGATCTGCTGTAAACGCTCGGCCACCGTCACCAGCAGTTGATCCCCCACCTGATGACCATGCAGGTCATTAACCTCCTTAAAACGGCGGATATCCAATAACAGTAACGCAAGACCACGCTCGCTCCGGTGGGCCTCTTTCCACATCTGCGCTAACAACTCCATAAAACGCCCGCGGTTAGGCAAGCCAGTGGTGCTATCGGTGTAGGCCAACTGATGCATATGGCGGTGGTCACGGCGGCGCTCAAGCTCTGCCGCAGCGCCGGTGGAGAGAATTTTCAGCACTGAGGTAGCAAAGGCATTAGTGGTCAGCGGCTGGCGATAAAACACCATCATCACACCAATCGCTTCGCCGTTGGCGTTATCCAGGCGTCGGCCAATCCATGCCTTTGTTGAGAGCAAGGTGCCTGGCAACAGCAGTGGCGGGCCGTCATGCATGACGGCTTCGCGCTCTAGCACCACCTGCTCGCTGGGGGAGCCTCGCAGCGCAAAGGCGTGTTGTTCGTGTTGAGCACCTTCTACCACCATGCTGACAGTGGTCGCCTGTCCAACGACTTTTGTGTCGCTTTGAGGGGACGTATGCAGCAGCGCAATAAAACCTGCGTCGGCTTCCAACACCTTAACCAAGGTCGCAATCAACTGTTGAAAATAGCCGTCACCCACCTGTGTGGTGACCGTAGAAGCCACTTGAACCACGGCGTTTTGTACCCGCTGCGACTCTTGCTGGTCAGTCACATCAGAGATAAAGCCTTCTAAGCATACGATGTCGCCCGCTTCATCCCTCACGGCCTGGCCCTGCTCCCACATCCAGCGGTAGCCGCCGTCGCGATGGCGCAGTTGGTAGGTCACACGGTAAGGCCGATTATTGGCAATGGCCGACTGCACCTCGCGACAGATCTTGTCCTGATCATTAGGATGAATCAGGGCAGCGAAGCTGGTCAGTCGATTATCTTGCAATTCATCAGGCCAATACCCGGTTAATGCTTTGGCCCCCTGACTCACCACCTGCATTGTCCAATTACGGTCATTCAAACAGCGGTAGGCCATGCCCGGCAGGTGGTTGAGCAGCGTATCCAGGCGCCGCTCGCTTTCCCTCGCCACCGCTTCGCTTTTTCTTAATGCCTGTTCCGCCTTTTGACGATCCAGCTCTGCCCCCGCCTGGGCGGCGGCAATTTGCAGAACCTCACTGGCTAAGTCATTCAACTGCATAGGGGAATTTTTAAGCACCGCTAACAGGCCAATCAGCGCACCATCCGCCGCATAGAGCGCTCGCCCTAAGTAGCTCTCGGCGCCCAGTTCACAAAGCAGTTTATCGTCAGGAAAGCGTGACTGAACATCACGGAAGTAAAGGCAAGGCTCCTTCCCCAACGCGGTTTCGCAAGGCGTACCGGTTAGCGGGTAAGTGATATTGCAAAGCAACCGGCCATTAGACCAGACCGCCAGCGTCTCAGCCTGATGGCGTTGCGTAACATCGGCCACTAGCACATGGTCAACGCCAAGTATGGTCGCTAAGCGCTCCACCAGCGTTGTATAAAAACGGGGGCTCCCACTGTGCCCTACGCCTTCTGCCAACTGGCGGAATATATCGGCCGTGTCGTTCTTTGTGTGCATTGTTGCACTCACTTTTTTTAATTCTGGAGCAGTTGGCGCGCTTGCCACTAACCTCATAAAGTATATATAGCGACCTACATAGCATAAACCGTTCTTTTCCAACTATAACAACGTCAACACTAGCTGGGTATATGGTAAAATTAGGACATCACCTCATGATGGCTAGCAGCTACGCTACAAAGGGCGCAGGAGATAACGTGACTAGAGCATCGAAAAAAGATGAAGCGCTATACCTAATGCTAACTGAAGCGCTGCCTGGTTTTCTGATCAGCGATTTCCTAAAGTGCCAACGCTTACCTTCGCTCCCCTCGATCGCACTGCGCATCCTCAGGTTAACGCAATCTTCAAAAGCGACAATCAACGATGTTGCCGACACCATTGAGCATGACCCAGCATTAACCGCTCGGCTAATATCTCTTGCAAATAGTGTCCACCATACTCGCTCGGCCAATTCGACACAGACGTGCCTTGAGGCCGTCCAGCGTTTAGGACTCGATGCAACGTTAACGGTGGTGTTGAGCTTCAACCTTTTTCAGCACACCAGTAAGGGGCCGCAGCATACCCATATTTGGCAGCGGTCAATTATGTCTGCGTTAATAGCGCGTCAGCTTGCCGAGCAAACGTGCCCTAAACAGGCAGGTCATGCTTTTACGGCAGCACTGTTGCAGGATATTGGCATATTGGCGCTGAGCGCGACGTACCCTGAACAAGTAGACGAACTATACTTTGATAGCGCTATTCCCCATGCTCACCTTATTGAAGAAGAGCAGCGTTTCTTTGGTTGCAACCACACTCTTATTGGCGCTTGGCTAGCCGCTAAATGGGGGCTCCCGGCCACGCTGATCAACACCATTCGCTTCAGCCATGCCCCCTATAAAAGCGATATTAAAAGCGACAGCTTGATGGAAATGTGTGTTCGCATCTCCGGCCCCACTGCGGATGCCTGCCTATCCAGCGCACCAGAAGAGCAGCTTGCCGCCCTCCTATACGATTTAAGCGCAACAGCCGGCGTGCCCTCTTTCTCACTTGAAAGCGTGCTACGAGAAGTGCAGCCCAAAATGGAGTTGATCGCCAAAACACTGATGATAGATACCCCCGCGGCTATCGACCCCAAAGAGCTGCTTGAAAATGCTCAGCAACTCTTGCTAAACCACACGCTGGTACTCAATAGCCGTAGAGAAGCGCAATCCAAAGCACTCGCTAGGCTACGCAAAGGCTATAGCGCCCCGGGCGAGTTCAACAAAGACATTGCGTTCAAAAAACTCAGCACCCAATCCCGCTCTAAATCCTAAATCTCTGGCCAGAACTTGCATGTCATCAAGCGCTCCGGCCAGAGCGTTGCTTCTTGTTTATCGTTAATACGCTTTCTTTTACCAGCGCCTTAACGCGTCATTGCCTCCGGCAGGTAGAGCGCAATGCCAGGGAAGATATGCATTAAGGCAATCGCCAATAGCATCAGCAGGAAAAACGGCAGCGTGGCCTTGGTAATGGTCAGAATGTCTTTACCGGTTAGCCCCTGAATCACGAACAGGTTGAAGCCCACCGGCGGTGTGATTTGCGACATTTCGACCACCACGACCAGATAAATACCAAACCAGATCAGATCAAATCCCGCAGCACTCACTAGCGGCATAATAATCGCGGTCACCAGCAGTATCAGCGAGATACCATCCAGGAAGCACCCCATGACTAACAGCAGCAGCGTTAGTGCAATCAGCAGCATGGTGGGCGACAACCCCATCTCACCAATCGCCGTTGCCAGCTTCATGGGCACCTGGGTAAACCCCATGGCCGAGGTCAGAAACGAGGCGCCGGCAATAATGAACGCAATCATGCAGGCGGTGCGCACGGCGGCAAACAACGAGCTTTTAAAAATGTCGCGATTAAAATGACCGTTAAAGCGCGCAATCACGATCGACAATACCACGCCCACCGCTGCGGCTTCGGTGGGCGATGCCAACCCGCCATAGATCGAAAAGATAATTCCACCGATCAACAGCAGAATAGGCACCAGCGACCAAGTATTGCGCAGCTTTTCAGCAAAGCTCATGCCGGATTCATCTTCACCGGTAAGCCCTTCGCGGTTGCCTTTAAGTAGCGCCCACAGAATGAGATAGCTCATAAACATCGCCAAGATCATCAAACCTGGGCCAATACCGGCCATAAACAGCCTGGAAATCGACTGTTCGGTGACCACGCCGTAAACGATCAGCACGATAGAGGGCGGAATCAATAGCCCCAAGGTGGAAGCGCTGGCCAGAGTGCCAATCGCCATATTGCTATCGTATCCCCGCCGTTCGAGTTCCGGCAGGGTCATTTTACCCACCGTGGCACAGGTGGCGGCCGAAGAGCCGCACACTGCCGCAAACATGCCGCTGCCAATGATATTGGTGTGCAGCAAACGGCCCGGCAGGCGGTTTAACCAGGGCGACAGACCACGGAACATATTGTCGGCAAGCCCGGAGCGAAACAGAATCTCGCCCATCCAGATAAACATCGGCAGTGCAGTAAGATCCCAGCCGTAGCTGGCGCCCCAAAAGTCTGAGGCCAGGATAGACCCTGGGGAGAATGAGCTGAAGAACTCAAGCGCTATCCAGGCGGTGCCGATCAGCGCAAAGGCGATCCATACCCCGCTTCCCAGGAGTACCGCAAGGGTGAATATAGTGGCGAGACTTAGTAGCAGCACGAGGATCTCTCCAATTCAGGCAGCAGCGTGGTTAACAGAGATGTCGCTTCAACAGGCTGGGTGAAAATCGCCATTTAGTAGCCCTCGCTTTCATCTGGAGCCGTCGCTTCGCGAAAGCTCGCTGGGTCACGAATGGCAATGCGAACCGCCATAAACAGGGCTTCAGCCAGCGCCAGGCACAGCAGCCCGACACTGGTCGCGAGTACAAGCTGAGGAATCCACAGCGGAATCGACACAAACCCTGAAGACACATCATTGTATTGTATGCTCTCTCTCGCCAGGCCAATGAGGCCGTAACTGAGCATCAGACTGATCGCCAGGGCGACGATGAGGCCAAACACTTCAAACCACACACGAATTGCTGGTGGCAGCCGGGTAATTAGCAGCGTTACGCGAATATGGGCGTGATGCACAAAGGTGTAAGCCAGCCCCAGGAAGGTCGCCCCCACCAATAGGTAAGAGGCAATTTCCGAAACGCCGGTAATACTCAGGCCCAGCCGGCTGAGACCAACCAATACCAGCAGAGCATCCACCAAGCGGAAGGTCACTTGAAGCGCTATTAGCGCACAGATAGCCACCATGCACGCCGCCGCACCCCAAGCCCCCAGGCGATAGAGCTTATCGAATTTAAACGTCATGTTCGCAGCCTCACGATGCACTTAGGGAAAGCACTTAGGATAAGCGCTGGGAAAAAGCACTTAAGAAAAAGCACTTAGGAAAAAGCGCGTATGAAAAGCAAGGGCAGCGCCAAAACCACCGCCCCTACAAACAGGATCACGTCCGCACTTAGCTAGACAACACTTAGCTAAACAGCACTTAAATTAGCTGCCTTGCTGCTCGCGGTAAGTTTCCAGCGCCTGTTTGGCTTCATCGTCGGCACGAGACTGCCAATCTTCAAAAAGCGTATTACCGGCCGCCTGAAGCGCTTCAGAAATAGCGTCGTTAGGCTCAGACACTGAAATACCGTTCTCTTGCAAAACGGCAAGGCTGGCATCGTTATCTTCGCGGCTCATTTCCCAACCACGTTTTTCGGCTTCAGCGGCGGCTTCCATCAGTGCTGCCTGGGTCGCTTCATCCAGGCCATCAAAACTGCGCTGGCTGATAAAGACGATATTCTTGGGCAGCCACAAATTAGCGTCGGTGTAATCACTCACGTAGTCCCAAGCGGCCATTGAGTTACCCGTGGAACTTGAGGTGATCATGGCATCTACACGCCCGGTGCTAAACGCGGTGGGGATATCAGACTCTTCAGTTTCAGTCGGGCTGCCGCCCAGGTTATCGACAAAACGCTGGGTATTAATATTGGGTGCACGAACGCGCAGGCCTTCAAACTGCGCAGGGTCGGTGAGAGGCTCAGCGGTGTAGATACCTTGTGCTGGCCAGGCGACCGCGTAGAGCGGAATCAACCCTTCATAGGCGAACAGCTCGGTGATCATCGGCTTGGTAGCTTCCCACAGCGCATAGGCATCATCATAGCTACCCGCTACACCTGGCAGCGTATCAACTTCAAAGATCGGGTCGTCATTGGAAAGGACCGAGAGGAATACTTCACCTGCATCAATAGTGCCACGTCGCACCGACGGCTTGATTTCACCATGTGACACCAGCGAGCCGCCGCTATGCACGGTAATGGTCAGCGCGCCGTCGGTTGCTTCCGCTACATCTTCAGCGAACTGTTTGTTGTTTTGGGTATGAAAGCTGGCATCGCCGTAAGGCGTCGCCATCGTCCATTCTGCGGCGTGAGCCGACACCGTTAACCCGCAGGCGGTCGCCAGTAGTAGTGACGTTGTGATTGTCTTGCGCATCGTAAGAACCCTCTTATTTCTATTAATAGTGTGGTGCTTCTAATAGTTCGTTGCTTCTAGTGCGTCGCTTCTAGTGCATTGCTTCTAGTGCATTGCTTCGGTGGTACCAGAGGAGGCGTAGGTAGCAACCCAGCGCCCGGAGAAAAGTGTTGTTGTCATATCGGCACGCCGCGCCTGGGCGTAGCGGCAGGCACACTGCTGGGCTAAGCGGGCAACGCCTCGGCAAAAGCGCGGATGATTCGCATTGCGCCATATCGCATCATAGTGCATAGCCGGTAATGGCACCGGCAGCTCAAGGCGGTAGAGCTCCCCCCGCTGCCACTCATCCAGCACAGTGGCAACGGGCAGCGCGCCGATCCCTAGCCCTTCGGTGGTCATGCGTACAATCGTCATCAAGGTACTAACGCTATGAATACGCGGGCTGGCCACGCCCTGCTCTGCTAAGTAATTCAACAGCTCCGCATAAGGGCGCGCCTGCTTACCAAACGAAATAAACGGCAATTGTTTACCCCAGCTGTCAGCACTTTCACTCAGCAGCTTGGCGTGCCGGGGAGAGACAAACATGCCCATTTCGTAGGGGCTCAGTGACTCGGACTCGATCTGCTTCTGCGGCGAATAACCATTCATCGCCAGCACAATATCCAGCTCATTGCTCAGTAGCCGCTCATTCAGCACCGGCGAATAATCAACCGTCAATTCGATGGTGAGACGCGGGTACCGCTCGGTGAGCCTGCGCATAAAGTCGGGAAACCAGCTATGGGCAATGGTTTCAATCGTGCCGAGCCGAAGTGGTGCAGAAAAAGCCTCTTCGCTATCGAATAGCTTCATTGCCTCATCGCGTTGGTGCAGCATCCGCTCAGCGTGGACAAAGAACTCACGACCGCGCATGGTCGGCTGGATAGGCCGAGCAGACCTTTCCAGCAGCAATTCCCCTACCGTGGATTCAAGGCGTGAAATACGCTCAGATACAGAAGGCTGGGTAAGGTGCAGGCGGGTCGCCGCCTTACGGAAGGAGCCAAGCCTTACCGCCCATACAAACGCCTCAAGTTCTTTAAAATCGAGCATAGTGACTCGCCTACCCATAACCTTCTAAAGTGGAAAAACACCGTTGCGCTGTTACATCCTGACTGTCGAGGGTTACCACACACAGCGACCATCTCACTATGCAACTTTGAGACCACTCCCGACAGCAAAATGCGACCAACGTTATTATCACGCCACGCCTATACTGTGATAAGCGTATCGCCTCCCTCCGTCAACCATTTTTCAATAAATAACAATATGATAGGAGCACCCGATAGTTAGTATCGACAAAAACGATTGGCACTCAGCAAGCCGTGTTCATATATTGGTGGGGACTGACGATGCTACTTTTGCCAGGTCAACGCATTAACAACTAACAGGAGTCGCTATGGCTATCCCTCTGCTTAATTGCGATATGGGCGAAAGTTTCGGCAACTGGACGATTGGGCTGGATGCCGAAGCAATGCCGTATGTCGACTGCGCCAATATCGCCTGCGGCTTCCACGCCTCTGACCCCCACGTGATGCGCCGCACCGTCAAACTCGCGGTTCAAAATGGCGTACGTATTGGCGCGCACCCCGGTTACCCGGATTTGATGGGGTTTGGTCGCCGTTCCATGGCCTGCTCGCCAGAAGAAGCGGAAGATATGGTGCTCTACCAAGTCGGTGCGTTGGCGGGCATATGCCAAGCCGAAGGTACTCAGCTAAGCTATATCAAACCTCACGGCGCGCTGTATAACGACATGGCCGCCAACCCGGCGCTGCTCGAAGGCGTGATGCGCGCGGTGCGTGCTTACGATTCCAGCCTACCGCTGATGATTATGTCCACCGCCAACCCCGAGCCGCACCGCGAGTTAGCCGCCAAAATGGGCATTACCCTGTGGTTCGAGACCTTTGCTGATCGCGCCTACGACGCCAACGGCCACCTGGCCTCACGGCGTTTACCCAATGCCGTTCACCACAACCAGAACACCATCGTCAATCAAGCCGTTATGCTGGCCAAAGGCGAGCCGCTGACCGCACTTGACGGTACCCAGCTGCAGTTAGCCTGCGACACCCTCTGTGTTCACGGCGATAATCCTGAGTCCGTGGCTGCCGTTCGCGCTATCCGCGAGGCCTTTCAGGCGTTGGAGCAGGCGTGAAGGTGCGCATTGAAACCGCCGCCATGGATGCCCTGATGGTGCGCCTGTTCGACGCCATCGACGAAGCCAATATGGCCTGGGTCATCGCCGCCGACCAAGCGCTGCGTAACGCCTTTGGGAACGTGTTAATTGACCTAGTGCCCTCTTACACCACGCTGTTGCTGCATTACGACTGCCAGCAGTTAGCCCATAGCGAGGCTATGCAGCTTATCCACAAGGCGCTTTCAGGCCTTACCCCTGTGGATACTCAAGCCGGTGAGCTGCACGATATCCCGGTGTGGTACGACGAAAGAGTGGGCCCTGAGTTACCCCTGGTCGCCAAGCGTGCTGGCATCAGCGTGAATGAGCTGATTAAGCAGCACTGCAACCACGACTACTGTGTATTCGCACTCGGCTTCGCCCCTGGCTATGGCTTTATGGGCTTGGTAGACGAATCCCTCGCTACGCCGCGCCTGAAAACGCCGCGCCGCAAGGTGGCAGCAGGTAGCGTGGGTATTGCCGATCGTCAAACCGCCATTTACCCACTGCTCTCGCCGGGCGGCTGGAACATTTTGGGCCGCACCAACGTGCCGCTGTTCGAGCATGCCAAGCGCGGCGATCCACTTTTCCGCCCCGGCGACAAGGTGCGTTTTAGAGCCATCTCCCGGGCGGAGTTTGAAGCGGACGGTGGCGATACCACGCCCATGGAGGAGCGCCCATGAGCCAGGTCACGACGAACAATGCGCAAACAGGCATAGTGGTTAAACAAGCAGGCCCACTGGCATTGATTCAAGATGCAGGACGCTTTGGCGTCGGCCATTTAGGCGTTACCCAGGGCGGCGCCGCCGACTGGATCTCTTTTCGTTGGGCCAACTGGCTGCTGGGCAACGCATTAAACAGCGCCGCGCTGGAAATCGTTATGGGCGGCGGCCTGAGCTTTGAAACCGAACGCGAGGTGCGCCTAGCGCTGACCGGTGCGGATCTGGACGCCCAACTGGATGGCAAGCCGCTCGCTCCCAACGCCAGCTTTAAGCTACTGCCCGGCCAGCGCCTGGAGTTCCGCCAACCGCGCCACGGCCTGCGCGCCTACCTCGCCTTTCCCGGCGGGCTAAACGCGCCGGAGGTGCTGGGCAGCCGTGCCTGCACCGCCCGGGAACAGCTGGGCGGCCTGCATGAAGACGGCAAGCCCTTAAAAGTGGGCGACCGTTTAACCTGGAAAGGCACCGCTCCTGCACTACGCCGAATTCCAGAAGGCCAAGGCCCACTTATGCCCACCTCGGGCTGCCGCTTGCCTATCGTACTAGGTTCGCAAATCGCCTCGTTTAGCGGTCGCGCACTCTTCCAGGCGTTCAACCACCCCTGGACAGTGGATAACCGCGCCGACCGAATGGGCGTGCGGCTCACCGGCCCTGCGCTTCATGGCTCGCTGACGGGGATTATTTCTGAAGGCATTCCGCAGGGGGCGGTACAGGTACCGCCGGATGGTCAACCCATCGTACTGATGAACGACCGCCAAACCATTGGCGGCTACCCGCGCCTAGGCGCCCTCACCCCCATCGCCTGCGCCACGCTTTCCCAGTGCCTGCCCGGCACCGAGGTGTGGCTAACGCCGGTCAGCGCCAGCCAGGCGCAGGATGATTATCTTAAGCAGTTAAACGCATGGACTTGAAGTAAAAAAGCCCCAACCGGGGCTTTTTTAGCATACTGCTGACGCGCTAACTTCTACCCATCTGTAACTCTTTAACGACGATATCACCATCAATCACAACCGGTTCATCATCGAGAAACAGCGAGCAGTTGCGCATGGGAATATCGAGGTGGCAGGCGGTATCGTTGGGGCCACCTAGTTCACTGTTTGGCCCTGTAGAGAACATCACGTTGCCATAGAAGCTGCGCGGCTCCATGCCCATACCACCGGGGAACTCACCCGGCACCATACGGTGCCATTTGGCGTTTGGATTCATGCCCCAGCCCACATGGCTCATCCCCAGGCCGCGCGGGTCGTTAAAGCTATCCATATAGGATTTCACCAACTCGGCATCCAGCCCGCCCCGTATATCGCTAATCCAGCCCTTTTCGATGGTGTACGTAATGGGCTCTCGGACGTACATATTCTGCGGCAGCAAGATGTCGCCTGGCGCCACCACAATGGTGCCATCAACGCCATCGTCATCGCCGCCGGTAAATACAAAGCCAGAGGGCCAGTGATCCCAGCGACCAGGCTCATCGGTGCAGGCATACTCGGCGACGGTAGCGTACGTATTCAGTTGGTAGGTGACATCGGTACCGTGGAGTGAGGTGATGCGCATCACCTTGGCTTTTTCCAGTAGCGCGGCGGCCAGCTCGACCTTTTCCCTTAACTCCTTGGTGGGCAGCATTCTGGCCAGCAGCTCTGGGGGCTCAACTGCCGTTAATATCCGAGTGCCCGCGGCTTGAATTGCCATTTGCTCCGGCGAGAACAGCAGAAAAATGCAGTCGATCAGCATATCGCAATTTTTTAGCGCTTCCACTGCATCGGGCATGCTGGCAAGCCCCGTTGCTCCCACGGCCCAACCACCTGTGGGTAGTGGTGCGGGTAACCGCATATGGTACATATTGGCGCCTAAGCGCTGCCCCGCCGCCATAAAGGCGTCGGCATAATCAAGGCGTTCGCTACCCTGGGTCAGAACAACGAGTTTTTCGCCTTCATGTACGCCAGACATTTTTAGCTGGTGGAGGCAAATTTCCGTAAAGCTTGCATGATCCATAACGTCTCCTAACTTCCCGGGCGCAAGCTCTGCTATAGCGTACCGGGAAGTGTTTGCTGAGAGCGCTTAAGCTCGCCAATGGGCATACCCAGCGCTCTATTGTTTGGCCGTAATAAGCAGCTAGGCAGCCGCCTCTTTAGACACCTGATCGTTAGAAGAACGGCGCTTTTTACCCAGCTCTTCCGCGATGGCGGTAAGGAATGCATCCGTGGTGGCTTGATGGGGTTTGGTCACGAGACTGACGCCAACAAACAGCACACTGGCAACCACAATGCCCCATACGCCGGCAGGCAGGCCCAGCAGCGAGTTACCGGTGGCATACATCAACAGTACAAAGGCGCTAGTGCCCACCACGCTCACCAATGCACCGGCGGCCGTGCCGCGTTTCCAATAGAAGGCGCCAATTAGTGCAGGCACCATGGCGACTAGGCCCGACGATGCAGCCACTGACAGCACCGCAATCAGGTCAAGCTGCAGCTCGGCGAAGGCTAACGCCATTAGTGCAATTACCGGCACCACAAACTTACCCACCAGCAGTTGGCGCTTTTCACTAACGTTAGGTTTGACGTTGGCATACACATCACGGGAGACCATGGAGGCCAGGGTCAGCATGATCGAGTCAATGGTGGAGACGGCCGCCGCCATAATGCCGATCATCACGATGACACCTAGCACGGGTGGGACAAACTCTGATGCCAGCAGTGTCGGTGTGGCCAAGTCTGCCCGCTCCAGACCAGGGAAGGCGGCTAAGGCAGAGAAGCCCCACAGCACCGACACCATGGTGTAGATAAAACCAAATACCAGGAAGCCAATCAGCATGTGGCGCATCGAGCGCAGCGAAGAGGGCATAAACAGGCGCTGGCTGACTTGAGGATTCGAGAGGCTAAAGAAGAACCAGGGAATCGTCAGTCCCAAGAAAGTAACAAAGCTGAATAGCCCTGAACCAGGCACCGTTAGTGACTGGGGGTGCTCCGTTGCCAGCGTATCGAATAACGCGCCAAAGCCACCCAGGCCCTGAACAACCAGAAAGGCCACCAGCGTTGAGGCGACAATCATCATGATCGCCTGAAGAGAGTCGGTCCACATCACCGAACGGATCCCAGCGATATAAGAGAAAAAGATCGCGATCACCGTGGCCAGCACGACGCCGGTGGTAAAGGTGATCGCCCCATCGGTAATGCCTTGCAGCAGGTAACCCACGCCAGCAAGCTGAACGGCCGAGTAAGGAATCAGGAAGATACAGCTGGCGATGGAGACGGCCATCGCCACATGCTTGCTGTTGTAGCGATGTCCTAACATCTCGCTTGGGGTCACAAAGCCGAACTTTTTGCCCACTGCCCAGAACTTGGGCCCAAAGATAGCCACCAGCGAAACACCGGCAAAATAGATAATTTCAAAGCCGAGCGCGCCCACACCGCCGGCATAGGTAAGGCCTGCCAAGCCCACCATCATAAAGGCGCTGTAAGTCGTGGCGCTGTAACTTAGCGCAGAGACAAAGCCGTTCATTTGTCGGTTGCCCAGGAAGTATCCCGACATACTTTCAGAAGGGCCTTGTCGGGACATAACCGCAATGCCGATCGCGATCACTAAGTAGATGGCAATGGACCACCAGATGAGTGATTCAGTCATTGCTGTGCTCCTCAAAATCTTTAGTGATAAACACGTTCAGTGCAATAACCGCTAACCCTGCACACGCCCAAAACAGGAAGCTGCCGTACCAGAGCGCGACACCGCTCAATAGGGTGTAAGGCACTAAATAGCTCAGCAAGACGACGGCCCAAACTAGCCATATCCATTTACTACGTTTCATAGTCCACCTCGTTTTATTACGTCAGGGAGTAGAGTGAGTGTTGTTGTGGTGAGGCTGGCGTAAATCAGCAATGCGTTGTTCTACTTGTTGCCAAGGCGCTTTCTCTGGGGCAAAACGCGCTCGGAGATAGGTCGCCAAATCAGCGACCTGGGTATTACTAAAACTGTCGGCAAAGCCAGGCATGCTACCCACACCGGGCACGTGCTCCGCGTGAACACCGCCCAAAATTGACTGAATAACGTTATCAGGGTGATCACTATGCAAATTGGTATTCAGCGCCAGGTTGGTGCTCGCGCTTGAAAAGGTCGGTACACCAGATGCCACATGGCAGGCCGCACAGGCACCCTCGAATAGCCGCTCGCCTGCCTCTAGTTCGGGGGCGCTAAGCGCTGCGCTTGCCACGCGCTGTTCTGCCCCCGCCACATCGGCATCGCTATTGCCTGTGGGCGCCTGCATTTGGGCGGCCACGTAATGGGCAATGGCGCGCACGTCGTATTCAGGCAGTTCGGCCAAGCCCGCTACCACCGGGGCCATCGGGCCGGAAGCAACGCCATGCAGTGCCGATTCGCCCTGGCGTAGATAGTCGTAAAGCGATGCTTCACTCCACGGTACAGGGGCACGCGACAAGGCATTAAGCGGTGGCGCTTCCCAGCCATCTACAAAGGCACCGGCCAAATACGCTTCGCCGCTTTTCTCGGCACCCATGGCATTACGTGGGCTGTGGCAAGCGCTACAGTGGCCTAACCCTTCGGCCAGATAGGCACCCCGGTTATACAGCTCGCTTTGCATGGGGTCTGGCTGGAAGGGAGCTGGGTCGTGGTAAAGCGCGTTCCAGCCCGCCATTAAAGTGCGCACGCTGAAGGGAAAAGAGAGTTCATTGATGGTTTTTGCAGCCGCTACTGGTGGCTGAGCCATTAAGTAGGCATAAAGCGCCTGCAAGTCGGCATCACTGGTTTTGGCAAAGGCCGTATAGGGAAAAGCAGGATAAAGGTGGCTGCCATTACGGCTGATGCCATGGCGCATGGCCCGCTCAAACGCCGCGTAGGACCACTGGCCAATCCCCGTTGATTCATCCGGGGTAATATTAGTGCTGTAAAGCGTCCCGAAGGGCGTTTCAAAAGCACGTCCGCCCACATTGGTCACGCCACCTTCGGAGGTATGGCACGCCGCACAATCACCCGCTGCAGCGACCAGCCGCCCGCGCTCGATAGTCTCGGCGGAATAGAGGTTGGCAGCGGGCCGGGAAACGGGCGCGATTGCTCCTTTCCACGGCCAGGCCATGGCCGCAGTGCCTGCAATGGTGGTGAACGCAGCGGCGGCCAACCAGCGCCGTTTCGTGGAGCGCGACTGTTTAACTGGCTTAGATGGCCGCCCTGAGCCCTCGATCGCCGATTCTTCAAGTGCTTGGCGTACGCGGTTGGCGGTAAACGGCGGTTGGCGAAAACGCAGGCCGGTGGCATCGAACAGCGCATTGGCTATAACCGCAACCCCCGGCGACAGCTCCGCACCGGTTAGTACGTCTTCCCCAACAGCGGCCACCGAAGCACTAGGCGAATACAGGGTTGGCGAAGACGCGGTTGGCGCTAACGCTGAAGATTCATGTTTAGTCAGCGCACCACTACCATCACCCCACTCGTCAAAACGGGGTTCATGCCCCAAAAAGGGGCGCGCTTCGCCCAACACGCGAGCCTGTAACGTCTGCTGCAGACGCGCCGTATCAATATCAGGGCCAGCATCCTGACCCACTACCAAGCGGGTAAGCTGGACATCGCCGGTAATACGATTGACCTCCACATCGGCAATCCAGGCAGAGCGCACCCCCGATTCCACGCGTTGTTCGCGGTCAGGTAGCTGGGAGTAGGCAAAGCCTCGCCCGCGTAGTAGATCCTGGGATAGTGATTCCGATGATGGAGTGGACGAACGTTGCCACTCGGCCCGTTTAGCCACGGACTCAATCAACTCAATGCCCCGCGCATCCTCTAAATGTCGCAGCCGCAGCGCGATGGGATCTTGCTCGCTCTCGCGGGCAACCTCATCTAAAAAGGATTCCCGTGCAAACGCCTGCTGTATACCGATCAAGGTGGGATTGGTGGCAAGCGAGGCTGGCTGGGAGCGTGCGGCAAGGTATTGATCGCGAAAGACATAAGGCGAGAACGGCGGTGTGCCGTTATCTCCAGCAGGGAACTCCGTCAGCTCGGCGATTGCGGCGGCGCCGCTTAGCCACAGCCCGACGGCGGCCACCTCACCGGTGAGATTGGCCTGCTGATAGCGATAACGGGCTATCTCACCGTCACTGGCGAGATCCGCATTTAGGGTAATCCGCTGCGCTTGCCCTAGCGCTTCAACGTCCTTGGCGTAGCGGGCATCAAGCCAAACGGCGACGGGGCTGCCCACTGCCCGCGACATCAACGCGGCATCTACGGCGGCATCATCGCCGCAGTGGCGGCCCAATCCCGACGCCTGCTGCGTTGAGTGCTTATTCTCTGCGCTGTAGAGCTCAATCTGGCTGACATCCAGCGCGGTTAACCGGCTTAGATCCTGCTTCAGTGCAACTGGGGTGGCGGTCTGCCCCCATACACTCAATTGCTGGTCGCTATAATCGGCGATTACCCAGCTGGGATGATTGCCCCAGCGCATTCGACTGGGCCAACCATACGCATGGCTCGCCGATGCGTATGGCGGATGACTCTCTTCAACGGGCATTTTAGCGGGCGATTTATCAGCAGCTTGACGAACAGTTCGCCACTCCACTTTCAACTTTTTAGCCGCATCGGTTGCCAAAGCCAAACTATCGGCCACCACCCCCACAAAGTCCCCTTCCACCACCACGTCGATAGGGCCGGAGAGTGAGGCGAGGCTATTTTTGTCGACGCCAACCAAGCGGTCACTTGCAAAGCGCCCGTCGCTCCAACGGTAGAAAGGGGGTCGCACCACCACACCGTAGCGTGCCTTCGCCAGCAGTGCGGAGGTACCGGCCGGTGCCTGCTGGCCATTGAGCATCGACCCATCACTCATAAGGTGTCTTCTCCAGCGCGACCGCATTAATCACTACGGCACGTTCAGCTGCCTGGAGAATTTCAACGTGGGTACCGCAACGGCAAAGGTTATGCTCTAACGCCGCGCGAATCTGCTCTGCAGTGGGCTGGGCATTATGATTTAACAGCCCGCGAACAGTGATGATCATGCCGTTCAAACAGTAGCCACACTGCGCCGCCTGGGCGTCGATAAAGGCCTGCTGCACAGGATCAAGCTGGCCATCCTGGGCAAGTCCATCAAGGGTCGTCACGTTATGCCCAACGGCGGCGGATACAGGCAGCACGCAGGAACGTGCCGCCATACCGTCGATCAGTACGCTACATGCACCACACTCGCCTAAGCCACAGCCATATTTCGGGCCATTGAGCGCCAGGTCATTACGCAGCACATTGAGCAGCGGTGTCTGCGGCGGCACCGCTAGCTCACGTTCTTGCCCATTGATAGTTAGCTTTAGCGTCATAGGGGATCATCATCGTTATTGTTAAAGCAGCCATCTCGCTTACATAAAGCATTGGGACTGGCTTAGATACTACTAATAAATACTGCCTTCCAAACACGCTTCGAAGCACTTGATAGCTAGCCTATTGTCACCTTTGCCATCTACTTTGCACCAGCAGTGTGCAGCGCTCTCCATAATCGTGCATTTAAGCGCACACACCATAAAAAATAGACTATTAAACGTATAGCACTCAATTGAGTCGTATTTCAAGTTTTTAAAAAAACCCGAAAAACACTATTTAATTATTTAAATTCAATAATTTAAAAACAAATAACCTTATTTAACGTACAAAAAATATTTTACAACTTAATTCTTGACCAAGAATTAAATGGTGTATACGTTGTTTTAAAGCGTTAACGACTGACCCTAAAAAGGGCCTTGTAGCACAGGCAATCAAGCGAACACCCTCCCCTTCAGTGATGTCCGCAAAAACCAGTACGCAGTAAATAAAACAGCGAGGAAACAAACCGATGAACAATAAACCCACCATTGCCGTCATTGGCGCAGGTCTTGGCGGTGCGGCTGCAGGCGCGCTGCTGCAGCAAGCGGGTTATCCTACCAAGGTGTACGAACAGGCCCCGGCATTTTCTCGTTTAGGGGCAGGCATTCACCTTGGCCCTAACGTGATGAAAGTCATGCGCCGCATTGGTATCGAAGAAAAACTCAATGCCATGGGCTCACACCCCGACTACTGGTTTAGCCGTAATGGCATGACGGGGGAGTATCAATCACGCATCCCGCTGGGTGAGTTTGCTCGTGACAACTACGGCGCGGCCTATATCACCGTGCATCGTGGCGACCTACACGAACTAATGGTCAGCACGCTTGATCAGGACAATCTCTATTTCGATAAACGCCTGGTCGATGTGGATGACAGCGGCGACAAAGTGGTCATGACCTTCGCCGATGGCTCAATCGAAGAGGCCGATTTGGTGATCGGCGCTGACGGCGTTAACTCGCGCCTGCGCGAGAAGCTGCTCGGCCCTGAAGCGCCTATTTACAGCGGTTGGGTCGCCCACCGGGCGATTATCTCGGCGGAAAAGCTCAAAGCATACGACCTGGACTTTGAAGCCTGCGTAAAGTGGTGGTCAGAAGATCGCCATATGATGGTCTACTTCGTCACCGGCGACGAGAAAGAGTACTACTACGTCACGGGCGTGCCTGAACCCGACTGGAATCACGGCACCTCCTTCGTCGATAGCTCGCGGGAAGAGATGCGCCAGGCATTCGAGGGTTACCACCCCACCGTGCAGGCGCTGATCGACTGCACCGAAAGCGTTACCAAGTGGCCGTTACTGGAGCGCAACCCGCTACCGCTATGGCATGAAAACCGTCTAGTGCTGTTGGGTGACGCCTGTCACCCGATGAAGCCGCATATGGCCCAGGGTGCCGCCATGGCCATTGAAGATGCCGCCATGCTGGTGCGCTGCCTGGAGGAAGTGGGCGCAGCCGATTATCAGAACGCCTTCGAGCTGTACCGCACCAACCGATTTGAGCGCGCCTCCCGGGTACAGCAGGTTTCCCACGACAATACATGGCTTCGTCAAGACGAAGACCCGGCCTGGGTGTTTGCCTACGACCCCTTTGAGGTGCCGCTAAAACAGCCGATCAACGAAGGGAGCCCGGTATGAGCAGCAATTATCTTTATGGTGGCAACCTGCACGCCAACGGTATTCGTCAGCACTACCTGCGCTTCGGCGACAGCACCGATTCCTCGTGCCAGCCGTTGGTACTGATACCGGGCATTACCAGCCCGGCAGTCACCTGGGGCTTTGTGGCTGAGCGCCTGGGGCAGCACTTTGATACTTATGTACTCGACGTTCGTGGCCGTGGCTTATCCTCTACCGGCCCAGATCTCGCCTACGACACCGACACCTGCGCCGACGACGTGATCGCCTCTATCGAAGCACTGGGGCTCAACAATGTCATCCTGGCGGGCCACTCCATGGGCGCACGTTTTGCCCTGCGCGCCATGAGCCGTGGCGCCAAAGGCGTCGACAAGCTGGTACTGATCGACCCGCCGGTTTCAGGGCCAGGTCGTCGGGAGTACCCCAGTAAGCTGCCCTGGTATGTGGACTCGATTCGCGACTGCACACGTGGTGCCGATATCGAGACCATGCGCCACTACTGCCCCACCTGGAGCGATGACCAGCTGCGGCTGCGCGCCGAATGGCTGCACACCTGCTATGAACCCGCCATTGTTCAGGCGTTTGAAGAGTTTCATAGCGTCGATATCCACCAGGATTTCCCAAGCATCAAGGTGCCTACGCTGCTGATGTGCGCGGGTAAGGGCGGGGTTATCCAAGATGAAGATCGCGCCGAAATACGCTCCCTGCTGCCGACGATTCGCATTACCACCGCGGAACAAGCGGGCCATATGATTCCCTGGGATGACTTCGATGGCTTTTTTGCCGCGTTTGAAGACTTCCTGGGTACACAACTCTAATAAAGGCCAATGATCATGACTCACAGCTCCATGACCAAGACATACCGTATCGGCCAGATCGTCCCCAGCTCCAATATCACCATGGAGACCGAAATCCCGGCGATGCTGGCGGCGCGGCAGTTGATCCGCCCTGAACGCTTCACCTTCCACTCCAGCCGTATGCGTATGAAAACCGTCAGCAAGGACGAGCTGGCTGCCATGGACGCAGAGTCTGACCGCTGCGCCCTGGAGCTGTCTGACGCGGCGGTAGACGTAATGGGCTACGCCTGCCTAGTGGCCATTATGGCGATGGGGCCTGGCTACCACCGCGAATCCCAGCAGCGGCTGCGCAGCCGCACTAAAGAGAATGGCTGCGATACACCCGTGGTGACCAGCGCAGGCGCCCTCGTGGATGCCCTGGGTGTGATGAAAGCCAAGCGCGTCGTGGTAGTGGCACCCTACATGAAGCCGCTCACCGAGATGGTGGTCGACTATATCCGTCAGGAAGGTATTGAAGTGCTCGACTACCGGGCGCTTGAGATCCCCAATAATCTGGATGTCGCCCGCCACGACCCGGCTAATCTACCGGAGATCGTTGCTAGCCTGGATTTAAGCAATGTGGATGCGATTGTACTGTCAGCCTGTGTGCAAATGCCGTCTTTACCAGCGGTCGCCAAGGTCGAAGCACTGACCGGCAAACCGGTAGTCACTGCCGCGATTGCGACCACTTACGCCATGCTCAAGGCACTTGACCTAGAACCCATCGTACCGGGTGCGGGCGCGCTCCTGTCAGGGGCTTACTAACGATATCCGGTGCTGATTTAGGAGATGGCCATGTCGCCAAACAAGACTGATGACAGCGATGATGTTAGTAACAACTACAAGGGCGTGTGGGATGGGCGCATCGGCTTTGGTAAAAGCCCAGCGCTGCTAGTGGTCGACTTTATGCAGGGCTACACCACCCCCGGCTCACCGCTATTTGCCCAGGGCGTGGTAGACGCCGTGGCCAATATGCCGCCGCTATTAAATACCGCTCGGCGTACGGGCACGCCCGTTATCCATACCAATATTCTGTATCACGCCCCGGATCAGATCGATGGCGGCATTTGGGTTAAAAAGGCACCGGTAATGCGGGCCATGGTGGCGGGAAATCCCTACGCAGAATTCTGCCCTGAGGTGACACCTCGTGAAGACGAACTGGTGATGACCAAGCAGTATGCCAGCGCCTTTTTTGGTACTTCACTGGCGTCCACGCTGGTCGCCATGGGCGTCGATACGCTGATCATTACCGGCTGCTCCACCAGCGGCTGCATTCGAGCCACCGCGGTGGATGGGCTGCAGCATGGCTTTCGCGTGATGGTTGTTCGCGACTGTGTCGGCGACCGCCACCCAGCCCCCCATGAAGCCAACTTATTTGATATCGACAGTAAGTATGGCGATGTGATTGGGCTGGATGAGACGCTGGGTTACTTAATGAAGCGTTAGCAGCACTCAAAGAGCGCGGGTGAGAGGCGCACCTTTGCCGTGTTACCCATCCGCGTTCATTTTCTCCAGCAGGTGCATCAACGCGATTCGCTCTGCGGGGTTTAGATTTTTCATGGTCTGATCGCTGATCTGCTTGGCACTGGGCACCATGTTCTCGACTAACTCGGCACCGGGCTCGGTGATCACGACCATGACCTTACGTTGATCGTTAGGGTCGGTGGTGAGCGAGATCCATTCACGTGCTTTAAGGCGTTTGATGACGCCGCGGATCGTGGCTGGGTCAATCGCCGTGGCGTTGACGATATCGGTCAACGAGCTGGGACCACGCTCCATCACCGTGCACAGCGTGACAAACTGAATGGCCGTGAGTTGTTTATCGCTGCTGAAGCGCTGAAAGATAGCGGTATGCCGCTGGTAGGCTTTACGGAGCAGATGCCCTACCTGTTCGGAAAAATCATAGCCCTGCTCACTGGGCGTAGGGTGCTCGCCGGAAGACGAGTGGTGAAGCGCACGATCCGTTGTCATTCCCTCTCCTTTAAGTAATGGCGGCGTTGTAAAACGATTATGGCACTGGTCAGCATGGCGTTACATCAACGCACAAAATACTGCTTGCGCTGACACAATTCATCATGCTTTTATGGTGTACACGCTATAATTTTACCTTAATTAACGCCATATCATCACCCCAAATATCAACCCACACATCCATTTAAGCATAGCGCGGGAGGCAGACATGGCGGGTAAGCTGGACTATACAAGAGAGTCGCTGCTTAATGACCCCGACCTTCTGGTAGTCTACCGAGACCCGGTAACGCCTCCCAAGCCCGCCCCAGGACAGCCAGGTACACACTCAAACTTCACTCCGCTTGAGCCCGAGATATTCATTGCCGTATTGAGTGACAGTCATATCGTGGCTTTCAACGGCCACGTAGACCTGGGCACCGGTATACGCACCGCACTGGCACAAATCGTTGCGGAAGAGCTCAACGTTGGTTTCGATAGCGTCACCATGGTACTGGGCAACTCCTGTGAAGCACCCAACCAAGGCCCCACCATCGCCAGTGCGACGATCCAGATCACCGCTGAGCCACTGCGCCGGGCCGCAGCCCAGGCGCGGGAATACCTGTTAACGCTGGCGGCCAAGCACTGTGAGGTAGAGCCCGCGCTACTTAGCTGCCAAGACGGCGCTATTTATCTCAACGATACTGTTCATTCCAACGATAAGCACCGTCTGTCCGTCAGCTATGGGGCGTTACTGCAGGGCGCCCGCCATGCGCTAAAGCTTGCCGATCACGCGCCGCTTAAGCCAACCAGTGATTACACCCTAGTGGGGCACTCTACCTCGCGTGTGGATATTCCCGATAAAGTCACCGGCAAATTGACCTTTGTCCACGACCTGCGCCTGCCCGGCATGCTGCATGGACGGGTTATTCGGCCGCCTTACGCAGGTTACGACAGTGGCGACTTTATCGGCACCAGCTTAGTGGCTGTGGATGAAAGCTCCGTAGCGCATTTGCCAGGGGTGGTCAGCGTCGTGGTGATCGGTGACTTTGTCGGCGTGGTGGCCGAGCGTGAAGAGCAGGCCGCCGCCGCCGCCAAACAGCTAAAGGTAGAGTGGCGGCCAATCAAAGGCCTGCCTCAACTGGACGATATCGAGAAAGCGCTGCTCGACCTGCCCAGCAAGCAGCGCGTGCTGCTCGAAGAGGGTGATCTCGACAGCGCCCTGGCCGCCGCCGACCAACCGCTCAATCGCCACTATGTGTGGCCTTTCCAATTGCATGGCTCCATTGGCCCCTCGTGCTCCGTCGCCGATGCCAGAGAAGGAGCCCTTCACGTCTGGTCGGGCACCCAGAATCCACACAGCCTGCGAGCCGATCTCGCCCGCCTTACCGGCCTGGATGAGAGTGTTATTACGATTACCCGCATGGAGACTTCGGGCTGCTATGGGCGCAACTGCGCCGATGACGTTGGCGCCGATGCAGCGCTGCTCTCACGGGCGGTGGGCCGACCTGTCCGGGTACAGTTGACCCGTGAGCAGGAGCACAGTTGGGAGCCTAAAGGGGCAGCCCAGTATATGGCCATCCAAGGCGGCTTAAACGCAGATGGCTGCCCGGCAGGCTACCGTTTTAGCACACGCTACCCCTCGAACAGTGCGCCCACGCTGGCACTACTGCTGACTGGGGCAACGCCGCCTATCGATATCCCCTTTGAGATGGGCGACCGAACGTCGGTGCCGCCCTACCGCTACCCTTATCGGCAGATAATCTGTGACGACGTGCCGACCCTGGTGCGCGCCTCCTGGCTTCGCGGCGTCTCAGCGCTGCCCAACACCTTCGCCCACGAAAGCTATATCGATGAGCTCGCCTATTGGGCGGGGGAAGATCCTGTCGCCTATCGGTTGCGTTACCTGGCTGACGACCGCGCCGGTGAGCTTGTCGAAGCGCTAGTCAAACGCGCGAACTGGGAACCCGGCAGCGCCAATGCCAACCCAAGAAGCGATGGTGATTGGCGCTATGGCCGCGGCTTCGCTTACGCTCAATACGTACATAGTAAATACCCGGGCTTTGGCGCCGCACTCGCTGCCTGGGTGATTGAATTAAGAGTCAATGTGAAGAGTGGCCGTATTGTGATCGAGCGCCTATACGTAGGACAGGATGCGGGACTCATGGTGAACCCTGCCGGTGTGCGCCACCAAGTGCATGGCAACGTGATCCAGATGCTCAGCCGCACCCTAAAAGAGCGGGTAACCTTTGAAGATGGCCTACCCACCAGCAAAGAGTGGGGCGGATACCCTATTCTGCGTTTCTCCGAGCTGCCCCCTATCGATGTGCTGCTGCTTGACCGACCTGAACTGCCGCCACTTGGCGTTGGAGAGTCCGCCTCCCTGCCCGGTGCCCCCGCGATAGCTAACGCCCTCTTCGACGCCACAGGGGTACGCTTTACCCATCCCCCTTTTACGCCTGCCGCCGTTCGCGAAGCACTACATGCGGCTCTTAGGCTCCCCATGGAGGCGGTCAGTTAATGCACCACCTAGACCTACAGGTGATTGAGCGGGCGCTGCAATGGGCCAATCAGGGGCTGACCGTTTGGCTGTGTACGGTGCTAAAAACCTTTGGTTCGTCGCCCCGGGAGCCGGGCGCCATGCTGGTAGCGTGTGACACCGGGGAGTACCTAGGCTCGCTTTCGGGCGGCTGTGTTGAGGAAGATTTTATTGCACGGCTACATAGCGGTGAATTTGCCCAGCCGGTGCAACGGGTAAGCTACGGTGGCGACAATGGCCCAGCGAGCACCTACCTACCCTGCGGAGGCAGCCTTGAGGTGTTGGTTGAGCGGCTAGCACCAACTACTGAAAATCTCACCCATCTTGAAGTGATGCACGCCACCCTGCTTGGCCGCCAACCGCTAACCCGCTGTATCAAATTGGATGGCAGCGGCAAGCGCTTTAACCCTGCGAATAACTCCACGCCCGCCGTGACTGTCGATGCGGCTAGCGTCAATATCCGCATTGGGCCCGCGTTACGGCTGATTATCGCGGGGATCTCCTCTATCTCTTCGCCCTGTGCGCTGTTTGCCCAATCACTGGGGTTTGAAGTGATTGTCTGCGATCCCCGAGACGCAGCCCGCAAAAATTTCGCCGTAACCGGCGTGGAAGTCCAAGCAGTGCTGCCTTCCGTGTTTATCGCCTCGGGCGGTTGCCATGCCAATACCGCCGTTGTGGCTTTGACCCACGACCCGCGTATTGACGATTTAGCCATGATCGAAGCCGTTCGTACGGAGGCATTTTACATTGGCGTCATGGGCTCCCAGCAAACCTCGCAACAGCGTGCCGAACGGCTACTGCGTTCTGGCGGCCTAACGGAACGCCAAGTAGCCAGAATCGCCATGCCCATCGGGCTCAATCTGGGCAGCAAAACACCCGCGGAGATTGCGCTGGCCGTAATGGCCGATATTGTTCGCCTCTATCGTGGAAAACAGCGTCATGCGTTGTAACGATATTATCGTCATCGTGATGGCAGCAGGCCAATCAAGCCGTTTTGGCAGCGATAAACGAGCTGCCAAACTGAGTAGTGGCGAAACACTCTTAGACGCCACTTTATTGTCTATTCAAAAACACTTTTCTAATATCTGCGTCGTCATTAAACCCGAAGATAATATCGAATCATTCGGGCTCTCTATACAACCTTCTACAATAATTAGCCCGCGCAGTCATTTAGGCCTTGGCTACAGCATTAGCGATGCTTTCTTACAGTTAATGCAAGACAAAAGAACACATGACGAAAACATACAACACTACCGTGCTGCAGCGATATGGTTAGCCGATCTTCCCTGGGTAAGCCAAAACACATGTGAGGTAGTAACTAACATTACAACCGCAGAAAATATTGTACAACCCTTACATTTTAAAAAACCAGGGCATCCCGTTGTTTTTGGGAATAAATTTTGGCACGAGTTAGCACATTTAGAAAACGCCAAGGGGGCTAGCACTCTCGTCAAAAAGCATAGCAGCCATGTCATTAATGTCTCTCTCAACGATCCAGGCGTGTGTGCTGATGTCGATTATCCCGATGATTTAATCGAACCACTAAAAAGCACAAGAGATACATAAAAGCCACATAACACCCCAACAAAAATTACATTAAAAATAAAACAACGAACGAATTTAACGCTACTATATTAGATTAAATAAATATTAAAAAAGCAACTTAGAAAACAACTGTAAAAAGCAAGGGCATCAACGGTCGCCAATGAATAGCGGCCGTAAGAAAACTTTCAGGGAACTATTAAACAGCCAGGGCATAATACTCGCCACTCCCGCAGTCTTCTGCTTCTGGCCTACACATCGAGGCAACAAATGAAAAAAATTTCTCGTCTTTCTCTGACGCAGAAACTGCTGGTCGCTGTCGCTATCCCCCTCTTAGTGGTGGCCGTCATTTTAGGTTTTGTCGTCAATCAACAGCTTAACCAGGCCATTCCTGCGCTAATCGATAATGCCGGTAAGCGGCAGGTAGAAGCACGGGCAGATGAAATCAGCCGCTGGATTACCGGGTACCGTAATTGGATAGCCGTGCTTGCTCAGGATGAGCGTTTGGTGGAAGACGTACCGCTTGCGTCTCACCGGGAATGGCTCGAAAAGCGCTACCCACCGGGAGGCACCATTGAGTCACTGTTCTTTACTGACGCATCTGGCGCGACCCTAACCCACGCGGGGGTTAATTTACAGATAGCTGAACGTCCGTATTTTAAAGCCCTAGTGACTGACGGTACTCAGGATAGCCTGCTAAGTGATCCTGTTATCTCCATGGTTAGCGGCCTGCCTACCGCAATTGTTGCCGATACGGTCTTCGATGAGCGCGGCAATCGAGCGGGGTTGCTAGGTATGACTGTCTCCATGGCCGCCGTGTCTGATATCACCTCTGATATCAATGTAGGCGAAGGCAGCTATGGCTGGTTAATCGACAGCCAGGGGCAAGTCATTGCTCATCCGGTTGAAGAGTACCGCATGTCGCTTAACTACACCGATGCCGACCAGCAGGGCTACCAAGGTCTGGATGCACTGAGTCAGCAAATACTCAGCGGCACGGCGGGCTCTGGCGAAATCACCATGCCCAGCGGGGAGCACACTATTCTCATGTGGAGCCCGGTGGAAGGTACCTCCTGGGTGGTGGGGGTGACGGTGCCCATTGCCGCCTTTACGACAGTGACCAACAAGCTGCTACAGTCACTGCTGCTGGCCGGTGGGCTGCTGCTGATCGTATTGTTGGTTGTGGTTGCCTATGCAGCGCGGCGCTCGCTTGCCCCCATCAAACATACCGCCAGCGCCATGGCGGATATTGCCCAAGGTAGAGGCGATTTAACGCGCCGATTGGAAGCCAAAACCCAGGATGAAATCGGTGATCTTGCCCATGGCTTTAATGCCTTCGTCGAGCGCATGCAGTCCACCCTTCAGGAAGTACGCCAAAATGCCCGCACGGTACTCTCAGATGCCAGCGATATGGCGGATGGTACCCATGAGCTTTCATCGCGTACCGAGCAAGCGGCGGCCAATCTCCAGGAAACCTCCGCTTCAATGGAGCAAATTCACTCCACGGTAGCGCATACCTCCCAGGCTTCCGAGCAGGCAAATAGTCTTGCACTGGAAGCCGCCAGTGCTTCAGAGCGCGGCACAGAGTCCATGACTCAAATGGAAGCCAAGATGGCCGCGATCAACGAGTCAGCCAATAAAATCAGCAACATTATCGGCTTGATTGACTCGATTGCATTTCAAACCAACATTTTAGCGCTTAATGCGTCAGTAGAAGCTGCCCGTGCCGGTGAGCAAGGTCGTGGTTTCGCGGTGGTCGCTAGCGAAGTACGCACGCTAGCCAGTCGCTCGGCATCGGCAGCGCATGATATTCGTGCGTTAATTGATATGTCGGTCAGTCACTCTAAAGAAGGCAGCGACATCGTTAAGGCGGCGGCTGAACGTATGAATGAGATTCGCCACAGCGTGACCCAGGTATCGGATGTCATCGCCGAGATTGCCGCCGGTGCGCGGGAACAAACCGCAGGCATTCAACAGGTCAACACGGCGGTTGCCGAGATGGATATGATGACCCAGAAGAATGCCGCCATGGTCAGTCAAAGCGCCAACCTTGCCACCAATATGCGCGACAATGCTCAGAGGCTTGATCAGCTGATGAGTGAGTTTGTGCTCAGTGAAAACAGCGCTACAGCGCTGCCCTATACGGCAATACACAAAACGCGTTCAGCACCAAACACTGAATTAACTCAAACGGCGCGTCATACCCAGGCAGTCAAGCAAAAACATGAAGTGGTGGAGTGGGAAGCGTTCTAACTCCTCTCCTCATCATTAGTAAGACTAAAAAGCACTCCATTGGGTGCTTTTTAGTTTCATACAGCACCTAGGCTAGGATCGGCTGTTTTGAAACAACTCAAGCACAGTGAAGATATTTTGCAGTTCACTGTGCAACTGCCCGCAAAAGGGTAGGTCAGCTACGGCTATTTCTGAATCAGGTGTCGTCAGCGCTTGTTGATCAGTGTTGAGCAGTAATAATACTTGCTGATTAAACATGCTCACCGCTATACCTGCATCGGCATATTGATCAGATAAACTAAGCAAGCGCTGCATTAATGCAGGTGTTAGCCAAGCTCTGGCAGCAATTTGGTCGGTGCTATAAACAGTAAAGCGCTGATTAAAATCCGCATCTTCCAGGAATACTTGCTCTGTGTTGGCAACATCAGTTGTTAGCTTAAAACGTGACGTCAAGGTTCTTTGCTGCACAAGAGTGGTGACACCCTCAAAGCCAGTTGGCGCAGCTAAATACAGCATCAAGCCATGAAATTTTTTGCGAGCCCGTTGATGGCCGCGCTGCCGACCGTAAAACTCGGTGTGGCTGACCTGAAAATGGCACTGTCGATAATACCCAACGATATAGTCTTCTTGAAATACGTCTCCATTATGTGGCGGCAAAATACCTGATGCCGCCAATGGTTGTATTGGTATAGCGCCATAGCGCTGGTAGTCCAACTTTCCAAACTCAGTTAGTAATAGTGGTATCAGTCGCTGTTTACAGTTATCGATGTAGTTCAGATAGGAACCAGCAAAACTAAGGTAACTAATCCCAACGGCTAGCATAATGGCCCAGAAAAAGGGTGACAGCACAGACATAAAAAAGGACAAATTAAAATCGCCGCCATTTATTAACATCCAAAGCTGCGACAAGACCGTCCAGCCAGCAAAAGCCGCAGCCGCCAGCAAAAAGGCGGGGAGCAGCTTGTTACCCAATAAGTCTGCTTGGCTTTGCAAACGTTGGCGCTCAACTTCCAGCTGATGAATATCATCACGGTGTTGTTGCAGTACATCCTTTACTGCTGCCGATGCTAAGCTGGGTGGCTGGCGATTTCTGCCAAACCGTAGCGCTAATCTGGCACTAATTTTATTGAGAATAAAATCTACGGCCACCAGCCAACGTTGTGACGCAATATTGCGCCGATAGGGCTGCAGCTCACCTTGCTGTTCGGTAGACATCATAGCCTTTAATTAAGTAGCGATTTTGCATCAACGGGTTGATGCGCATCACTGTCTGCTTGAAAAAAAGGATATTTATCAATCGACATAGCCGATGCAAGCACAGACCCTGGAAATATCTCCGTGATATTTCGCAGCCGCCTGACAGAGGTGTTGTAGAAGCGCCGAGCAGCGGCGATGTTGGTCTCTACTTCTACGTAAGTTTGTTGGGCATTAACCATAGGGCCAGCAGAAGTCAGCTCTGGATAGGCCTCGGCTTGCACCATCAAGCGACTCATTGCACCCTGTAATTGCTGCTCCAGTGCAAAGTGGGAGGCTACATCAGAAGCGTTGTGGCTTTGCGCCGTCTGCTGCAGTGCAGAGAAGGCTTCGGTTCTAAGCCGGGTAATGTCGTCTAGCAACTGCTGCTCATGCTGCATAAAGCGTTTCGCAATCGTCAGTACATTAGGAATCAAATCGTGGCGTTTTTTCAATTGCACATCAACGCCCGCTAGCGCATCTAACGTGGCGTTACGCCTAGCAATAATCAGCATGTACCAAGCATAAAGCAGAGCAAATACTGCAAAGGCAGCGACCCAAAACAGCATAAAACTCTCCACACTCAGCACTTAGACAGAAAACAAAGTTAACATAGCCTCACGATTGGCGCTAGCGTCATACTTCACTCCAAACATTAATGTAAATGTTGTGCCAGACAATATAAAAAAGCCCGCATCCAAAAATGCGGGCTAGGCTTATCTACTGAGGCTAAAGCACCCAGTAGTTAGTAGGAGTACTTACGCGACGTCGAAGCGATCCGCGTTCATCACTTTCGTCCAGGCAGCGACGAAGTCTTTGACGAACTTCTCGTCGTTGTCGTCCTGGGCGTAGACTTCTGCGTAGGAGCGCAGCAGCGAGTTGGAACCGAACACTAGGTCAACGCGGGTAGCCGTCCATTTCACGGCGTCGGTTTGACGGTCGCGAATCTCGTAGGCATTTTTGCCCACCGGCTTCCAGCTGTTGCCCATATCGGTCAAGTTGACGAAGAAGTCGTTGGTCAACTGGCCTTCACGGTCGGTGAATACGCCGTGCTTGGTGCCACCATAGTTGGTGCCGAGCACACGCATACCACCCAGTAACACGACCATTTCCGGCCCTGTCAGCCCCATCAGTTGAGCGCGATCCAACAGCAGCTCTTCCGGCTTGACCACGTAGTCTTTCTTCTGCCAGTTGCGGAAACCGTCAGCCAGCGGCTCTAGCGGCTCGAAAGATTCGCCATCGGTCATTTCGGCAGAAGCATCGCCACGCCCTTTCAGGAAAGGTACGCGAACGTCATAGCCTGCCGCTTTGGCGGCTTTCTCAATGGCGAAACTACCGGCCAGAACGATCACGTCGGCAAGGCTTGCGCCGGTGTCGGCAGAGATCTTCTCGTAGACCGCTAATACGCTGGAAAGGCGAGCGGGCTCGTTGCCTTCCCAATCTTTCTGAGGCGCCAAGCGAATGCGGGCACCGTTGGCACCGCCACGCATATCAGAGCCGCGGTATGTACGCGCGCTGTCCCAAGCAGTACTGACCATGTCGCTGATGCTCAGGCCGGCTTCGGCGATTTTCTGCTTCACCACTTCTTCGCTGTAATCAGTGCTGCCAGCTGGGATGGGATCCTGCCAGATCAGGTCTTCAGCGGGCACTTCCGGGCCGATGTAACGCGCTTTCGGGCCTAGGTCACGGTGGGTCAGTTTGAACCAGGCCTTGGCGAACGTCTGCTTGAAGTACTCCGGATCCGCCATGAATTTTTCACAAATGGCACGGTAGGCCGGATCCATCTTCATGGCCATATCCGCATCCGTCATGATCGGATTGTGGCGGATAGAAGGGTCGCTGGCGTCAACCGGCTTGTCTTCTTCCTTGATGTTCACCGGCTCCCACTGGTGAGCGCCCGCAGGGCTCTTGCGCAGTTCCCACTCATAGCCGAACAGCAGGTCAAAATAGCCCATATCGAACTGGGTCGGATTGGTAGTCCAGGCGCCTTCAATGCCAGAGGTCACGGCATTGCTCGCCTTGCCACCCATAGTTGGGTTGCCCCAGCCAAAGCCCTGATTTTCAACGCCTGAGGCTTCAGGTTCAGCAGCAAGAGCGGCTGCGTCGCCGTTACCGTGACACTTACCTACCGTGTGGCCACCGGCGGTGAGCGCGGCGGTCTCTTCGTCGTTCATTGCCATACGGGCGAAAGTTTCACGCACCTGCTGAGCGGTTTTCAGCGGGTCGGGCACACCGTTAACACCTTCAGGGTTAACGTAGATAAGCCCCATCTGTACCGCGGCTAGCGGGTTTTCCATGGTTTCCGGCTTTTCAACATCGCCATAGCGCTCGTCAGAAGGCGCCAACCACTCTTTTTCATCACCCCAGTAGATGTCTTTTTCCGGGGCCCAGATATCTTCGCGGCCAAATGAGAAACCATAAGCCGGTAGCCCCATGGATTCATAGGCAACGGTGCCCGCCAGGATCATCAGGTCAGCCCAGCTAATTTTGTTGCCATACTTTTTCTTGATCGGCCACAGCAAGCGCCGCGCTTTATCCAGGCTGACGTTATCCGGCCAAGAGTTGAGGGGAGCGAAACGCTGGCTGCCAGTACCGCCGCCACCCCGGCCGTCGGCCAGGCGATAAGTACCCGCGGAGTGCCACGCCATACGGATCATTAGACCGCCGTAGTGGCCCCAGTCGGCCGGCCACCAGGCTTGGCTGTCGGTCATCAGCGCGTGAACGTCTTGCTTGAGCGCGTCAAAATCGAGCTTTCTGACCTCTTCCCGATAGTCAAAATCTGCATCCATCGGGTTTGTTTTGCGGTCATGCTGGTGCAAGATATCCAGGTTAATCCCTTCCGGCCACCAGTCTTTGTTTGACGTGCCTGTGGAGGTATTACCACCGTGCATTACTGGACATTTACCACTCATAGCTCTCTCCCTCTAACTCTATTTTGCGTTAGCTGTTTTTGTCTTGGTTGCATTTATCTTAGCAGCTACCAAGTCAATTAACGGTGAGCGCCCTTACGATATGTATCGGTTCACCTGCTGTGCAGGAAAAGGGCGCTTCACTCACTTGGTACTGTTTTAAAGCAGAAACATCATAGGCACAATTTGCTTTTAGCGACCGATCTAATAGTTTTTATACATCGACCGATTGCTAGCGCTACAGTGGTTAAAATTCTTCCGTGTCGATATCCGCCTGCTGAGCTTCGCTGTAGCGTGCGCCTGCCACTTGGTCTGGCGTCATCATGGCATTCAACTGAGACAAAGTGGTGACATCAAGGCGCAGCGTTTCCGCGGCTAGGTTTTCGCGCATATGATCAGGCGATCGGGTGCCAGGAATAGGAATAATATCGTCACCTTGGGCTTTCAGCCATGCCAGCACCAGTTGCCCCGGCGTGACGCTTAAAGCCTGCGCCAGCGCCGCTAAGTGTTCAAACAGCTTTAAATTATGCGGGTAGTTGTCGGCGCTGAAGCGCGGCATATTGCGACGCATATCGCCCTCTACTAAACGCGCCGGATCCTGAATGGCACCGGTTAAGAAGCCTCGACCCAGAGGGCTAAACGCGACCAGGGCAGCTCCCACTTCACGGCACTCCTCGATCAGGGCGATTTCCGGGTTGCGCGTCCATAGCGAGTATTCCGACTGCACTGCGGCGATAGGGTACTCTGCCACCGCGCGGCGCAGCGTGATCGCTGATATTTCGGATAGCCCCACACCACCTATCTTGCCCTCTTCCACTAAACGCCCCAGTGCCCCCACGCTTTCCTCAATGGGCACCTGACGATCCAGGCGGTGCAGGTAGTAGAGATCCAAATGGTCGGTACGCAGGCGCGAAAGGCTCGCTTCGCACTGTTTGCGCAGGGTTTCCGGGCGGCCGTCAATCACCCGCTTGCCCGATTCAGGATCCATCGCCATACCGCATTTACTGGCCAGAAAGAGCTGGTGCCGCTTGCCCTCCAGGGCGCGCCCGACCACTTTCTCATTGGCTGTGGCGCCATACAGCGTAGCGGTGTCGAAATGGCGATAGCCCATATCGAAGGCCTCATCCAGCGCCCGTAGAGCCGCGCTTTCCGGCACGATGCTGCCGTAACCGTGGGAGAGGTTCATACAGCCCAGACCAATCGAAGGGGCGTTGATGGCGTTAAGGCGCTGAAAAAAGGTCGACATCGGTATTCCCATCTTTAAAAGAATAGTTTTATAACGTTTCGCCGCCAAACTGCAACGCGGCTAAATGACGATAGAGTTCGCTGGTGTTGATCAATTCGGCGTGGGTGCCCGCCGCAACCAGCTTCCCACCATCAAGCACCAGCAGTCGATCAGCGGCAATGACTGTCGCCAGCCGATGGGCGATCACGATGCTTGTACGCCCGACCATTAGCCTGTCCAGCGCCTGCTGCACTAGGCGCTCGCTCTCGGCATCCAGGGCGCTGGTGGCTTCATCGAGCAATAGCACCGCGGGATTTTTGAGCAATGCCCTGGCAATGGCCAGCCGTTGACGCTGGCCACCAGAAAGCTGCACGCCACCGGGGCCGAGGGGCGTATCAAAGCCTTGGGGCAGCGCATCAATAAAGTCGAGAGCGCTGGCATCCTGGGCGGCTATACGCAATCTATCGATATCCGCGTCAGCATCTCCGTAACGCAGATTTTCGGCCACCGAGCCGCTAAACAGCACAGGCTCTTGGGCCACCAACCCCATGGCTCCGCGCAAGGCAGCAAGATCTAAGCTGCGGATATCGCTACCATCAAGCGTGATACGCCCCTGAATAGGATCATAAAAGCGTAGCAACAGTGCGAGCAGCGTGCTCTTACCCGCCCCCGAAGGCCCCACCACGGCCACCCGTTCCCCTGGCTGGATATGCAGATCAAACCCTTCAAGCGCTGCGGTTTCCCGGCCAGGGTAGGTAAAGCTGACGCTCTCCAGGGTAATCTCACCCCGTAAAGGTTTCGGTAGGCTATACGGCTCCATGGGCGAGTGAATAACAGGCGGGGTATCGAGCAATTCCAATAAGCGCTCCGCTGCACCCGCCGCGCGCTGCACATCCCCCGCCACTTCAGCGAGTGTCGCTATAGCGCCTGCCGCTAATACGGCGTAGAAAATAAACGCCGACAGCTCACCGGCACTAATGGTGCCCGCGAGTACCGCCTGGCCGCCCTGCCAAAGCATTAAGCCAACGGCAGTGAACACCACCAGCATGGCAATACCGGTTAGCCAGGCGCGCTGCTGGGTGCGCTCGATGGCGCTACCGAACGCCTGCTCTACGCGCTGGCCGTAGTGGGTTTTATCCACCGCCTCATGGGTAAACGCTTGAATCGTTTTAATACCGCTTAGCGCCTCTTCGGCATAGCGGCCAAGCTCCGCTACGCGATCCTGGCTGGTGCGGGAGAGCCGCCGCACCCGTCGGCCATACCATACGATGGGCAGAAGGGTCGCGGGGATACCAATCAGCACCATCGCCGAGAGCCATGGCTGAGTCACCAGCATTAGCACCACCGCCCCCACCAGCATGACCAGGTTGCGCAGCGCCAGCGACACCGAAGAGCCAAACAGGCTCTGCAAGACACTGGTGTCCGCGGTTAACCGCGATGCAATCTCGCCTGCGGCACGGCCGTCGCTGGCACTCTCAAAAAAGCTGGGCTCCAAGGTGAGTAAATGATCGAACACCCGCTGGCGCAGGTCGGCGGCCAAGCGCTCGCCAATCCAGGTGACCTGGTAGTAACGCAGCGCGGAGGCCAGCGCCAGCACCGAGACCACTACCAGCATCAAACCCAGCATTTGCGCCAACGCTTGCTCATCCGCTGCCAAAAAGCCGCGGTCGATGACCAAGCGCAGTCCGTTACCCAGCAGCAACACGCTTCCCGAGGCCAATAGTAGTGCCAAGCCAGCAAGCGCTAAACGACTGCGGTAGGGACGCAGTAGACCCAGCAGGCGCAGCAGCACCCGGGGATTGGGGCGTTGATTCATAGCAGAAGGTGCTCAACAAAAGAGGCGGTAGCTGACCATAGCAGGAGTACTCAAAGCATGCAGCCAGGGAAGCACTAGAGTCGACAAAAAAGCCCGCGAATAATCGCGGGCTCAGTACCTAATCACTCTTGATATTTAGCTTCTTGCTAGGTTGCATAGGTCGCTAGTTGCCTAGGCCTAATCAATTAACGGCAGCAGCGTATTTAAGCTATCCCGGGCATCACCGTAGAACATGCGCGTGTTGTCTTTGAAGAACAGCGGGTTCTCGATTCCGGAGTAGCCGGTGCCCTGGCCGCGCTTACTGACAAACACCTGCTTGGCCTCCCATACCTTCAACACCGGCATACCGGCGATGGGGCTATTGGGATCCTCTTCGGCAGCGGGGTTAACGATATCGTTAGAGCCAATCACGATCACCACATCGGTGGTAGGGAAATCGTCGTTGATTTCGTCCATTTCCAACACAATGTCGTAAGGCACTTTGGCTTCCGCCAGCAGCACGTTCATATGCCCAGGTAAGCGCCCGGCTACCGGGTGAATCGCAAAACGCACGGTTTTACCCGAAGCACGCAGCTTGCGTACCAAATCGCTCACTGCGGTTTGCGCCTGGGCCACCGCCATACCGTAACCCGGCACGATAATCACGCTATCAGCATCGTTCAGCGCGCTTGCCACACCGCCAGCATCAATCGCGACCTGCTCGCCCTCAATTTCCGCTGCGGGCCCAGAGCTTCCGCCAAAGCCACCCAGAATCACGTTAACAAAGTTGCGGTTCATCGCCTTACACATGATGTAAGAGAGAATCGCACCGGATGAGCCCACCAGTGCACCGGTCACAATCAGCAGGTCGTTGGAAAGCGTGAAGCCGATGGCCGCCGCCGCCCAGCCGGAGTAGCTGTTAAGCATGGAAACTACCACCGGCATATCCGCACCACCAATGCCCATGATCAGGTGGTAACCGATAAACAACGACAGCGCTGTGAGCACAATCAACGTCCAGAAGCCTGCACCGTTCAGGTAGAGAATCGCCAACACTAGCGAAAGCACCGCCGCTCCGGCGTTAAGCATATGCCCACCGAGCAGTTGACGCGGCTTGCCATCCACTTTACCGGCCAGCTTACCGAACGCCACCACCGAACCAGTGAAGGTCACTGCACCGATAAAGATAGCGAACACGACTTCAATCTGCAGAAAAGTAAGCTCGTCAGGCGCCTTGGTGGCGACCAGCGCGGCAAACGCCGAAAACTCCTGCATAGCGCCATCGACCGCTTGTGCCGCCAGTACCCGGCGGCGCTCTAAATCTGCGCTCCAGGCCACAAACACCGCGGCCAAGCCGACAAAACTGTGCAGCGCTGCCACGAGTTGCGGCATTTCGGTCATCTCGACCTTGCCCGCCACATAGACGCCGATGCCAGCACCAATCACCATCATCGGAATTAACCACCAGTAGCCGCCAATACCCGGCCCTAAAGCGGTAAAACAAACAGCCAACGCCATACCCACAATGCCGTACCACACGGCCCGCTTGGCTTTTTCCTGGTTACTCAAGCCGCCCAGCGACAGAATAAACAGCACACTTGCCGCGATCGCCGCGGCAGATACGAATCCTTGACCTAACATATCGTCTCTCCGCCGCTTAGGATTTTTGGAACATGGCCAGCATCCGGCGTGTCACCAGGAAGCCACCCACGATATTGATTGACGCGATAAGCACCGAGATCGCCGCCAGCACGCCTACCACGGCGCTGCCGGAGCCAATCTGCAGAATCGCCCCCAAAATAATGATGCCCGAAATCGCGTTCGTCACCGCCATCAGCGGTGTATGCAGCGAGTGGCTGACGTTCCAAATCACCTGGAAGCCAATAAAGCAGGCCAGTACAAAGACGATAAAGTGCTGCATAAACGACACCGGGGCCACCTGGCCCAACAGCAGCATTAGTGCGCCACCGACAGCCAACAACCCCACTTGACGTTTGGTTTGCGCTTTAAAGGTGGCTAGCTCAGCGGCTTTTTTCTCCTCTGGCGTAGGCGCTTTCTCTTTCTTCTTCGGCTTAGCGGCCGCAATCGCTTTGACTTTGGGCGGAGGCGGCGGGAAGGTGATTTCGCCTTGGTGGGTTACCGTGGCGCCCCGAATCACATCGTCTTCCATATTGTGATTGATCACGCCCTCTTTCTCAGGCGTTAGGTCGGTCAGCATATGGCGGATATTGGTGGCGTAGAGCAGGGATGACTGGGTGGCCATACGCGAAGGGAAGTCAGTGTAGCCAACCACCACAACGCCGTTATCCGATACCACCCGCTCATCGGGCTTGGTAAGGTCACAGTTGCCGCCCTTCTCTGCCGCCAAATCGATAACCACCGAACCCGGTTTCATCGCCGCAACCATATCTTCCAGCCACAGTTTGGGCGCGGGCCGACCGGGAATCAGCGCCGTGGTAATCACGATATCCACATCGGGCGCCTGCTCGCGGAAGCACTCAAGCTGTTTCTCGCGAAACTCAGGGCTTGAAGGTGAGGCATAGCCGCCGCTTTCAGAACCGTCCTGGCTCTCGTCAAAATCGAGGAACAGGAACTCGGCGCCCATGGACTCGATCTGCTCAGAAACCTCAGGGCGTACGTCAAAGGCGCGCACCACGGCGCCCAGACTGGTGGCAGTACCGATCGCCGCCAAGCCCGCCACCCCTGCACCGATCACCAGCACCTTGGCGGGGGGCACTTTACCTGCCGCCGTTACCTGACCGGTAAAGAAGCGGCCAAAGTTATTGCCCGCTTCAATCACCGCCCGGTAGCCGGCGATATTGGCCATGGAGGAGAGCGCGTCCATCTTCTGCGCGCGGGAAATACGCGGCACCATATCCATCGCGATAACGGTGGCGCCCTGGGCCTTGCACTTCTCCAGCAGCGCTTCGTTTTGCGCTGGCCAGAAGAAGGCAATCAAGGTTTGGCCTTTGCGCAGCCGCTCGGCCTCTTGATCAGAGGGCTCGCGGACTTTAATCACCACCTCAGCGTCGTTCCAGAGCGCTTCCGCTCCTTCGACCACGGTAACGCCCGCCTCACGATAAGTGTCGTCATTAAAGCCCGCCGCCAAGCCTGCGCCGCTTTCTACCAAGCACTCGTGGCCCAGCTTCTGGATCTGTTTAGCGCTCTCGGGGGTTAGCGCGACACGCGCTTCCCCCCGGGCACTCTCTTTCGGTGCACCTATTTTCACTCGCGTTCTCCTTTGTTGTTTTCTGCGTTGTTTCCTGCTGCTGTTACCTTCCCACAGCGCCACCACACAGAGATTGGGCACTGCCCATTTCGACGTTAGTCATACCATCTTTTAGCAGTCTAGGATCTAACGGGGTGGCCGCCAGATACTATTCAACCTTTGATTCAACTGGGTTGTTTAACTACAACATGGGCTGATTGAGGCTTCAAGCCCCACCAAAAGAGCGAGAAAACTACTTCCAAAGTACCGCAGGCAGTTGGCTCTACCAGTGATTAACTGAAGAAGCGGGCACGGCAATAACGCTTAACCGCTGACAGTGCCCGCACCAACATGTGTAGTAAACCACTCACAACAACATGCTTAACAACGCAGGAGAGTTACTTATGTGGACGAAACCGACATATCAAGATATGCGCCTTGGCTTTGAAGTAACGCTGTATATCTCTACCCGCTAAGTCGCAGCCCCTGTCTAGATCAACTCGCTCGTACTAGGCAGGGGCTTTCACCGCAGCACCAACGTAGGAGGCCAGCCTATGAAGATTTTAGTTCTTGGGGCTGCCGCAGGTGGCGGTTTTCCTCAGTGGAATTGCAACTGCCCGAACTGCTTACACGCTCGCCAAGGCAGCGGCGACCATCAACCACGCACTCAGTCATCCATTGCGTTAAGCGTTGATGGCAAACAGTGGCTGCTATGCAACGCCTCCCCTGACATTCGCGCCCAGCTCAACGCCAACCCGGAATTATGGCCTAACGAACTGCGTGGCAGCGGTATACGTGGCGTACTCCTGGTGGATGCCCAGATCGACCACGTCACCGGGCTACTTTCCCTAAGAGAGGGCTGCCCACTGGATGTATGGTGCACGCCCAATGTACATAACGATTTATCTACTGGGTTTCCACTGTTCCCGATGTTGGAGCACTGGGGCGGGCTGCGCTGGCAGCCGGTTGGCTTGGAAGATCATCAGGAGGTTGTCGAGTTTTCGATTCCCTTCCTGCCGGATATCGCGCTTACCGCCTTTGCGCTACACAGCAATGCACCGCCCTACTCGCCACGTCGCGGTGCGCCTTCCTGTGGCGATAATTTAGGACTGTATATTGTCGACCGTCGCAGCGGTCAGTCGCTGTGTTACGCCCCAGGGCTTGGCAATCCCACACCGCTGGCCATGCGTTTCTTAAATGCCGCCGATGTGGTGATGGTGGACGGCACCCTGTGGGAAGACGATGAAATGCAGGCACTAGGCGTTGGCACCTCGACAGGCCGACAGATGGGGCACCTAGCGCTCAATGGCAACGGCGGTATGCGTGAGCTACTGAACGAGCTACCCAGCAGTACGCGGCGCATTTTGATTCATATCAACAACACCAACCCGATTTTAGACCGCACCAGCGAGGCGGCAAAAACACTCCAGGACGCAGGCATCGAAACAGCTTACGACGGTATGAAACTCACGCTATAGCCCTATCGCCAATAGCACTTGTGTTCACAGAACCTGTGCTTAGCCACAATAACGATTAGGAGATTGATCATGGCGCTAACAGCGATAACGCCCTGCGCTTCTGACACCCCGCTCAATCGGGAGGCGTTCCGTGAAGCGCTGATGAATAAAGGGCAGTACTACCACCTTAACCACCCTTTTCAGCAGGCGATGGCCAACGGCGAGCTCAGCCGAGAACAATTGCAGGGCTGGGTGGCTAACCGCTTTTACTATCAGTTGATGATTCCCCAAAAAGACGCCGCGCTACTGGCCAACTGCCCGGATGCTGCCACCCGCAGGCGATGGGTGCAGCGCCTGCTTGACCACGATGGCTATGCCGGAGATGAAGGCGGGATTGAAGCCTGGCTGGCCCTCGGTGAAGCCGTGGGATTACACCGTCATACGCTGCTTTCCCAGGAGCGCGTGTTACCCGGCGTGCGCTTTGCGGTGGATGCCTACCGCCACTTTGTAGCCCGCGCGCCCTGGCAGGAAGCAGCGATCTCATCGCTTACCGAGCTGTTTGCCCCGCTTGCCCACCAAAACCGCCTGGATACCTGGCCCCTACACTACCCGTGGATTAACGAGCAGGGCTATCGCTACTTTCGTAAGCGCCTCAGCGAAGCCCGTCGAGACGTCGAGCACGGCTTGGAAATCGCCTTAAGCGTGTGTACGACGGTGGCGCTGCAGCAACGTGCACTGAACATCCTGCAATTCAAGCTTGATGTGCTGTGGAGCATGTTGGATGCCATGACCATGGCCTATCAGTTAGGCCGTCCGCCTTACCACACTGTTACCCATGAAGCGGTGTATCACCGTGGGCTTGAGCACTCACTTTACTAGACTTTGATTGACTAGCGTTGGGGAATTCAACATGGCACAGCAAGACATTTACCAACTGCGTCGCGGCTGGCGGTTACAGTGGGAAGCCATCCAGGGCTGCCACGTCATTCTTTACCCCGAAGGTATGGTCAAGCTCAGCACGACTGCCGGAGCGATTCTTGAACAGGTCGATGGCCACCAATCCGTCGCCGCCATTATCGCCACCCTACAGCGGCGCTACCCAGGCGCGGAGACCTTAGCAGACGACGTCGTGGAGTTTATCGATGAAGCACGCGCCAACGGCTGGCTAGCCGCGAAGAAGGTTCACTGTGGCTAATACAAACAGGGTGAATCAAAGCACTGCTGAAGCGACCTCACCACCTTTATGGCTGCTGGCAGAACTTACCTACCGCTGCCCGCTGCAGTGCGCCTACTGCTCTAACCCGCTGGCCTTTACCCGCTATCAAAACGAGCTGGATAGCGAAGCGTGGTTTAGCGTGCTGCGCCAGGCGCGAGCCATGGGGGCGGCTCAGTTGGGCTTTTCCGGCGGCGAGCCGCTGATTCGCCAGGATCTGGAAGCGCTGGTACGCGAAGCACGCACGCTGGGCTTTTATACCAACCTGCTGACCTCCGGCGTGGGTCTTACTGCCCAGCGAGTAGACGCTCTGGCAGAGGCAGGCCTAGATCATATTCAGATTAGCCTGCAGGCTGCCGACCCCGAACTGGCCCAGGCGCTGGCCGGCTCAGCCAAGGCCCACGCCAACAAGCTGGCAATGGCAAAAGCCGTCAAAGCCGCTGGCTACCCTATGGTATTGAACGTGGTGCTGCATCGGCACAATATCGATCAAATTGGCGAGCTGATTGCCCTCTGTGATGAACTCGGTGCGGATGCTGTTGAGCTGGCCAACTGCCAGTATTACGGCTGGGCGTTTTTAAACCGCCAGGCGTTGATGCCTACCCGGGAACAGCTGGTACGCGCCGAGGCGGAAACCAACCGCTGGCGGGAAACCCTGGCGGCAAGGGGCCGCGATATGTCGTTGTTGTTTGTAGTGCCGGACTACTTTGAACAAGCGCCAAAAGCATGCATGGGCGGCTGGGGCAGCATTTTTATGACCGTCGCCCCGGATGGCGCCGTGTTGCCCTGCCATAGCGCCAGGGAACTGCCGATGGCGTTTCCCAACGTAAAAGAGATGTCGCTGCAGGACATTTGGTACCAAAGCGATGCCTTTAACCGTTTTCGCGGCACCCAGTGGATGCCAACACTCTGCCAGCAGTGCGACGAGCGCGATAAAGACCATGGCGGCTGCCGTTGCCAAGCTTATTTGTTAACCGGCGATATAAACGCCACCGACCCCGTGTGCCAGCACTCTCCCCAGCATGGGTTGCTAGAGAGCCTGATCGCAGAAAACGCCCAAAGCCCCCTTGAACAAGCGACTCTTATCCCCCGAAATGCCCGCCAATCAAAGCAGTTGCAAACAAAACAGTTACAGAGCCAGAGCGGTTCAGCGGAGCCTTCGCCCCGCCAAACGCCCGAGCTGATTTATCGGCAATAAATCTATTTATCGATAATAAGCCCATCAAGGCTCGCAGGTAGCTCGCTCAGCATGGGCGGGCAGTTGCGGGCAAACGGCCTCCAAGGGATGACCGCTCCCTTGCCAGCCATCCACCCCATTGGGGTACCAATAGAGCTCTTCATAGCCCATTGCCTCAGCCCGTCGGGCAGCATTCCAGGAAAGCCAGCAGTCGGTGCGGCAAAAGAACACCAACGGCGCTGCCTCTGCGTTCTCACGCTGCGCATCGAGTGTTTGCGTGAAGTAATCACGCCACTCATCTTCCAAAGCAGGAGCGCCCACATTAGGCAGCCAAATACTGCCGGGGATCGTTAAGTGAGGAGAATCCTGCAGAAAAAGGCCGTTATGCCAGGTTAGCGCGTAGACATCCACCAGGATGACCGACGACGATTCCAGCAACACTTGAAAAGTATCGTCATCTAACGTGGTCACCCCTGGTAGCGGTGCAGTGACGGGGGCTTTAAATGGCGGTAACCGATAGCCTTGTTGGTTAAACACCGAGGCGGGCACTTCAGCCCCCGCCACTCCGCTAAAGATTCCAGCTATCCACGCCAAACAAATGATATAGCGGTACACAGAGTGCGCCGAGTGTTGTGTCGACATGATGGCATCACTCCCAATCGAACGGGCAGGCGGTACATCCCTCCATTTGGGCCATTTGGAAGTTACCGTAGTGGATACGCGCACCGGTCATATCGGCATCGTTAAGACGGGCAATGTTCATTTTGACTTCTTGCAGGTTAGCATCGCGCAGATCCGCCCCTATCAGGTTGACCTTATTCATCCAGGCCATTTCCAGGTTGCTGCCCATCAGCTTCGCTCCCTGCATACTGGCGCCAGACAGTCGAGCGAACGCCAAATTGGCCCCAGTCAGGTCAGCATGATCAAACGTCGCTCCCTGGGCATAAATACTCCAGCTATCCAACCCAACCAAACTGGCATGGGAAAGATCGGCACCACGCAGGTGGGTGTTGGGCATACGCGCGCGATTAAGGTTAGCGTTGCGTAGCGATGCACCTTCAAAATCGACGCTACGTAGATTGCTATGGCGAAAATCCGAGCCGTCTAAGTTGCTGCCCGCAAAGTTAGCGCCTTGCAAATCAAGATTCGAAAAGTCGCCGCCGGATAAATCCATATTGGCGCACTGGGCGCTTGGCACCAGCTCGCAGCCGTTATGCACTGGCGGTTGATACTCTTCAACATAATCGCCAGCAACGACACTGCCTATCGCGCTAAGGCAGAGAAAAATCGCCGTTGTTTGGCGACGCCATAAAGGCACAGTATTACGCGTTATCATTATTGTTCGCTCCATTACCGTTATCTTCATTCAAAAAAGGGCGGCAAAGGCCGCCCAAAAGGGGTTAATAACTTAACGTTTAGCCAGATCTTTAACGAAGGACGGCAACTTGAAGACCCAGAACGACCCGCCCTGGGCAATTGGTCGCGTAAGTTCAGCCATGTCACCGCCCCAAAGCGGAACTGCGCCGCCATAACCTGCGGTGACACCGATGTACTGCTCACCGTCCATTTCCCAGGTAACCGGGGGTGAAATAATGCCGGTGCCGACCTGGAACTTCCAAAGCTCTTCCCCGGTTTCAGCATGAAATGCTTTGAAGTAACCATCACCCGTACCGGTAAACACCAAATCACCGTGGGTAGCTAGCACGCCGGCCCATAGCGGCATAGGCTCTTTATGTTCCCAAGCGTACTCGCCGGTAACCGGGTCTATGGCGCGCAGAATACCCACATGGTCGTCGTACATACGCTTAATACGGAAGCCCATACCCAAGTAAGCGGCGCCTTCCACGTACTCGACCTCCTCGGTCCAGTAATCTTCTTTCCAATGGTTACCGGGCACGTAGAACAGCCCTGTGTCTTCGCTATACGCCATGGGGTTCCAGTTTTTACCGCCTAAGAACGGCGGTGACACTTCAACAGGTTCAGAGCGGGTTTGTCCTTCTTCCAAACGCGGTGGACGCTGGCCTTCAGCCTCAACCGGGCGACCGGTTTCCAGATCGATATGGGTCGCCCAGGTGATGTTATCGACAAATGGGAAGGCGTTGATGAGCTCGCCGTTAGTGCGGTCAGTGACATAGAAGAAGCCATTACGGTCGGCGTGGGCACCAGCGTTGACCGTTTGGCCGTTTTCATCTTGGTATTCGAACAGCACGATCTCGTTATTGCCCGAGAAGTCCCAGGTGTCATTGGGCGTGTGCTGGTAGAACCACTTCACTTCACCGGTCGAAGGGTCGATACCCAGTTGACCAGAGGTGTAGAGGCTGTCGTAGTCAGACGGGTCGCCGTCTTCAGAGGTACGTGCCCACCCGTTCCAGGGGGCCGGGTTTCCCGCGCCAATGATGATCGTATTGGTTTCAGGGTCGAAGCTGGCGCTCTGCCATGGCGCACCGCCACCTTGGCTCCAGGCTTGTACTTTGCCGGTTTCGCTGTCTGGGTCATCGGGCCAGGAGGGCGCGCTGGCATCACCCGTCGGGGTGCTCTCCTCACCGTTCAAACGACCCATATGGCCTTCAACAAAGGGGCGCATCCAAATCTCTTCACCGGTATCAGGGTCACGGGCATAGAGCTTACCCACAATGCCGAATTCATCCCCTGAAGAGCCATGAATCAGCAATACGCGGCCCGTTTCGCTATCTTCTACAATCGTTGGCGCGCCAGTCATGGTATAGCCCGCGCGGTGGTCGCCAAAGCGTTCGCGCCACACTACTTCACCGGTATCTTTATTTAGCGCCACAATTCCCGCGTCCAGCGTCCCGAAGAACACCTTGTCGCCGTAAATGGCCGCACCGCGGTTCACTACGTCACAGCAGGGGCGAATATCGCTGGGCAAGCGATGGTTGTATGACCACAGGCGCTGGCCGGTACGCGCATCAATGGCAAAAATACGTGAATAGGAGCCGGTAACATAGATAACGCCTTCATGGATCAGCGCCTGTGACTCCTGGCCACGCTGCATTTCATCGCCAAAGGAGTGAGACCAGGCAGGGGTCAACATCTCTACATTGTCTGCATTAATTTGATTAAGCGGGCTGTAGCGCTGGGCTTTCACGCCCATGCCGTACATCAATACCGTTTCAGTGGTGTTATGGTCATTGAGAATATCGTCCCAGGTCACCTCGCTGGCGTGGGCTGTCAGTGCAACGCCTCCAACACCTAGGGCAGAGGCATAAGCAACGGCGGCGGTGAGAGTACGCAGGCGAAAGGGCCACGAAATTTTGCGGGCTGACGTGTTGTTATTGATAGCGTATGTCATGGGTTTTCCATCCGAGTAATGATCACAATGCAATGGCTGCAAAGCGGCCAAGCTGCTGCTTGCGTGGTGTCAGCAAGACTAAGCTCAGCTTAGAAGCCCAGATCCAAAACCCATCTACCCCTCCAGTCGCGTTCTCATCCTGAATTAGCACTACTTCCAAAGGAGGAGGCTAGCGATACCTAAGGTGCTATAGGTTCGGCAAGTGTGCCTGCCTATGCTCACTCAAGTGACGACACCTTGATCCCCTGAGGAGCTATTCCATGACAACGCTTACAACGACGATCACAAAAACATTCTCAAGAACAATCTCAAAAACAATCACAACGGCAATCTCAGAAACAGTCTCTACAAAAACACCCATAGGCCAAGCGGGTACTATCGCCCTCGTGGCCCTGCTGGCGTCACCGCTAGCGTGGTCTCACGGTAGCGTGACCCCACAAGCCGTTGATATTAAAGATCTCGAGCGTCTAGGTGACGAATGGCGGGAAGAGAACCCTTACCGTGATCACCCCCAACATGATCTAGCCGTGGATATTGGCGCCCGCGCTTACAACAGCAACTGCGCCGCTTGCCACGGCCTGGAAGCGAAATCCGGCGGCATCGCCCCCGACCTGCGCGAGCTGGAGAACGGCCCATGGGGCGATGAGTGGTTCAAAGAGCTGGTTACGAACGGATCCGAACGCAACGGCCGTGTACTCATGCCGCGCATGTCCGACTATGTCAGCCAAGAAGGGTTATGGGCTATCCGCACCTGGTTAGAAACGGTCAGCATAGAAACTACCGGACAGTAATCCCTAAGCTGGGAGGCACTATGGCAACCCCAAGGCCCATCATCACGTTACAACGGCTCGTCGCGGCTCTCACTGCCCTCCTCGCGGCGTTTATCTGGCTAATATTTATGTGGCCCTCCACCGCGCTGGCCACCGTGCACACAGCTGAGCAGGATCCGCTTAATTCCTTTATGTGGCCTGTGTACCGCGAGCGCTTTTTGGGCGACGCCCCCGTGGTGTTTGATGAGCGGGTCATCGTTCGCGCGCCAAGTTTCGCCGAGGACTCAGGCCAAGTGCCCATTGAGCTAGACGCCAGCGGATTAGAAGCCAGCGGCGAGCCGATAACCGACATTATCGCCTGGGTGGATCTCAATCCTATTCCCCGCCTGTTTCACTACTCACCGATGAGCCATGGCCTAGCCAAGCTTTCGTTGAATATTCGCTTGGAACAAGCCTCTGCGGTACGCGTAGCAGTGAAACAGGGGGATACCTGGCATGTGGGCGGCACCTACATTGAAGCAGAAGGCGGCGGCTGTACCACGCCGGGTATTGCCGGCGCCGACAACGACTGGGAAAACACCTTCGGCGAGCTGCAGGGTCGGCTGTTTGCCAATGAAAGCGAACAGCGCCTGCGGGTGCGCCTTTCTCACCCCATGGACAGCGGCTTAATCCCCAGCCAACCCGCCTTTTACGTACAGTCGTTTGAGCTGCTGGATCAACAGGGTCAGCAAGTGGCGGCGCTGGAAATCGAAGCGTCGGTGAGCACCAACCCCACCCTAGGGCTTCATATGCGCCCCTCTCCGGAAGGCTATGTGATTGGCGCCCGGGACAACAACGGCAACCGCTTCTCTATTGGTCTGCAGCCATGAAAACGCGCTTTTTAGCGAGCCTAGCGGCTCTGCTTACCACACCGCTAGCGGCCAGCCAGCCGGTCATGTTCTGCGAACGTCCGCTAACGGCCCAGCCGATTGCAGAGAACACCTGGATGGTGGAAGGCTTAAGAGAAGAGCTTTCCACCAGCAACTGCGGCCATATCGGCAACCAAGCATTTATTGCCACACCCAACGGCGTCATCCTCATCGACAGCGGCAGCAGCCCACGCTTTGGCGAAGCACTAAAAACACTGATTGCTCAGCACACCTCCCTCCCCGTGCGCTGGGTTTTGAATACCCACCACCATCCCGATCACTTTTTCGGTAATGCCGCCTTCGGCGAGGCAGAGCACCTCACCTTAGCCAGCACTCGTGGGCTGATGGCCCGCGACCGGGAAGCACTGATCGATAACGTAGAGCGGTTGACCGGGCGCAGCTTGGCGCGCTCGCATATTGCCCTGCCCGACACGATTGAGGCAGGCGAGGTAACGCTGGGAAACTACCCACTCACGCTATATGCCATGAGCGGCCACAGCGGGGGTGACCTAGTCATTATGGATCACGCCACCGACGTGCTGTTTTTGGGCGATATGGGCTTCTACCAACGTGCTGCCGCTACGGCTCATAGCCCTGGCTTGCAACAATGGCAGGAAGAACTTAACGATCTTCGTGCTCTCAAGGCCAGAATCGCCGTGCCCGGCCATGGCCCCAGCGCGCCGCCCGAAACGGTTTTAGAGCAAACCGCTCACTACCTCACATGGCTAGATCAGCGCCTAAGTGATGTGGCTAGCGAAGGGCTGGGAGCCAACCATGCCTTGGCCATCGAGATTCCTGACGCCTTTAACACCATTGCGCTCACTGAATACGAGTTTACCCGTAGCGTGATGCAGCTTTATCCTCACTATGAAGCACGGCTGCTGTGGGGCACCCCACAATAAGGAGCACACACCTATGCCGCTTACTCTGGCAGATGCTGCCGAACCCACCGACACCCTGGCCGAGCTGCATAGCGACACCCAGGCCGTTTACTGGCTGGCTCGCTGCCCGCAAACGGGCGACATGCAGCTTTGGCGATGGTCGGCTGACAGCAACGAGGCGCCGCAATGTTTGATAGAGGACGCTGTGGGCAGCCGCGTGAACCAGTACGGCGGCGGCAGCTATACGCCACTGCTAGGCGGCGTCGTATGGGTGCGCCAGCATGACCAGGCCATTATGCACCTCGACCACCACGGCGCCAGCCAATGCTGGCAGAAGCGGCCACAAACAGCCTACGGTGGGCTGTGCGCAGACCCTAAGCGCCAGCGTGTATTAGCGGTAGAGGAAGATACCCATGGTCAGCGTCTGATCGCCATCACTGCCAGCAGTCGGCAGGTATTGGCAGAAGGCGCCGACTTCTACGGCGCGCCGATATTAAGCAACGACGGTAACTATCTAGCGTGGGTGAGCTGGTCACTGCCTCATATGCCCTGGCAGCGTAGTCAGTTGCATCTCGCCCAGGTGGCGGCTAACGGTAGGCTTGAAGCCTTTGAGCGCTGGGATTTCGGCGCAGCGATTAGCCAGCCGCAGTTTGGCCCCCATAACGCGCTGATTTGCATGAGCGATCACGCGGGTTGGTGGCAACCCTGGCAGGTTAGCCTGGCCACTCCCATTTGCCTGAGCAGCACCCCGGTGGATCACATCACCACACCGTGGCAGCTAGGTGAGCGCCAGCACGCTTGGCGAGACAATCGGCAGGTTTACTGCCAACTCCATCAGGGGGCGGCTCAGCTTTACCGACGCTCCGGCGAGCAGGTGGAAGCACTGCTACCTACCCCAGGTCGCGTGGTAAGCATCACGCTGGCAGAACATGGCGATTACGCCATAGTGCAAAGCGCTACCAGCGGCGCCCAGCTGATACGTTTTACCGAAAGTTGTCCACACCGCTGCCTAGCGGGTAACGTTGTGGATAACGTAGCGGGTAGCCTAGTAGCCAAAAATTCCGCCATTGCGCAATGGCTGGAAGCCCCCGTTGGCAACGAAGGCGAAACAGTTCATGGTTTTTTCTATTCAGCCTCAGCCAACCACACTGCGCCGCTGATTGTACGCGTTCACGGCGGGCCTACTGCCGCCACTTACCCTGTTTACGATCCGCTGGTGGCCTACTGGCAGCAGCAGGGCTTTCATGTGCTGGATATTAACCCACGCGGCAGCGGCAACTTTGGCCGCCGCTACCGCGAGTGTTTAGCGGGCCAGTGGGGCATCAGCGATACTGACGATGTGATCGCCCTGGTTAACGCCGCCTGCGCACGCTTTGCGATAGATACAGCGCGCTGCTTTATCCGTGGCCAAAGCGCTGGCGGTTTTACCGCCCTCAATGCCCTGGCCGCTACGCCACTGTTTGCTGCGGCCACTAGCCTGTAAGGGGTAACCGATGCGTTATCGCTATCAGCAAAAACACACCGCTTTGAGTCTGGCTACCTGGGCTGGCTAATCGGTGACGAGTCTCTGCTCGCCCAGCGCAGCCCGACCTATAAAGTTCTCCATTGCCAGCGCCCTTTGCGGGCACTGTTTATCCAGGGTGGCAAAGATGCCGTGGTAGTACCGGAGCAGACCCACGCCATGGCGCGGCATATCAAGCAGCAGGGAGGCCAGGCGCAAACACTGCTGTTCGATAACGAACGCCACGGCATTCGCCACCCTCAGGCGCGCCAAACCATGCTGGCTCGCGAGCTGGCCTTTTATCAATAAGGATGACTTGCCCCCTAACGACGGCACCAAGGTCGTAGCGCAACAATCTCCTAAGGTGCTTAAGATAATGGTTAATAATTATAAACGAGACCGCCCCATGACTTCGCCACTCACGCAACTTCGTAAGTTTGTCGCGCCTGAAATTATTTTTGGCGACGGGGCGCGCCACGCTGCAGGCAACTACGTCACTACTTTCGGGGCAGAAAAGGTACTTCTGGTCTCTGACCCGGGCGTACTGCTGGCAGGTTGGGTGGCCGATATTGAAGCCAAACTGCTGGAAGCCAACATTGCCGTTGAGCGCTTTACCGCCGTATCCCCCAACCCACGGGTAGATGAGATTATGGCCGGTGCCGAAATCTATCGTGAAACCGGCTGCAAGGCGATTGTGGCGATAGGCGGTGGCAGCCCGATGGACTGCGCCAAGGGGATTGGTATCGTCACGGCCCACGGCGGGCACATTCTCGATTTTGAAGGCGTTGATACGATTCGCGTGCCGATTCCTCCGCTGATTTTTATTCCTTCAACGGCGGGCACCTCGGCGGATATTTCCCAGTTTGCGATTATTTCCGACCAGCAGCGGCGCATGAAATTCTCGATTATCAGCAAGGCCGTAGTGCCGGATGTGTCGCTGATCGATCCTGAAGTCACCATGACCATGTCGCCCTACCTGACCGCGTGTACCGGGGTCGACGCGTTAGTGCATGCCATTGAAGCCTTCGTTTCAACCGGCAGCGGGCCGCTCACCGATACCCACGCCCTGGAAGCCATGCGCTTGATCAGCAGCCATCTCGAGGCGCTGGTGGCGAACCCCACCGATGGTGAGCTGCGCGCTCAGGTAATGCTGGGCAGCATGCAAGCGGGCTTGGCGTTCTCAAACGCGATTTTAGGCGCCGTACACGCGATGTCGCATAGTTTGGGCGGCTTCTTAGATCTTCCCCACGGTTTGTGCAACGCTATGCTGTTAGAGCATGTGGTGGCCTATAACTACGCAGCCGCCCCCGAGCGTTTTAAGCGGGTCGCCGAAGCCGTCGGTATCGACTGCCGGGGGCTGTCACAGCAGCAGACCAAACAAGCGCTGTTTCGGTATTTAGTCGATTTAAAACATGCGGTTGGCCTGGGAGGCACGCTTGGCAAGATGGGCGTCTCACGCAGCGACGTGCCGTTTCTCACCAACCACGCGCTGGGCGACCCCTGCATTTTGACCAACCCGCGCCGTTCCAACTCACGGGATGTAGCGGTGGTGTACGAAGAGGCGCTATGAAAAAAGCCAACGATCCCTCGGGCTTTTCGGTCAGCGATTTGCTCGGGTTGGGTCAGCAGTCGGCGCGCAAAAGCTACTATCGCGAGCTTTCAGTGCGCTTGGAAGAACTTGAGGTTGAGCGCAACCGCTATAAATGGCTGTTTGAAAACGCACTACACGGCATTTTTCAGGCATCGCTCTCCGGTAAGCTGCGCGCCGCCAACCCGGCTCTTGCCGCCATGCTGGACGACCCTAGCGTGGCGCATACGCTGGAGCGCTGTGCGCGCTTTGACACGCTGTTTGTTAACGCTACTACTGGGCAACAGCTGCGCGACCTGCTGCTCATTCAAGGGCACGTAACAGGCCAAACCACCTTGCTGCAGGGGGCCTCTGGTCGCCAGGTTCCCGTCGCCATTACGCTGATCAAAAAGCCCGCCGAACTTGCCGGAGACGAAGACCTGATCGAAGGCTTTGTGGCGGATATTACCGAGCGTGAGCGCGCCCGTCAGCACTTGGAAACACTCAACGCCCACTTGGAAGCCCGGGTAGCCGATCGCACCCAGGCACTTGAACGACTCAACGAGGAGCTTAGAAGCGCGCGCGACGCTGCCGAGTTTGCCAACCACAGCAAAGACCGCTACCTGGCCGCCGCTAGCCATGACCTGCTGCAGCCCATGAACGCTGCACGCTTATTGGTGGCCTCACTGCAGGAGCGGTTGAACGACAGCGATAATCTAGCGCTGGTTGAGAGGGTGCAAAACTCGCTGGAAGGCGCCGAAGCGATTCTTTCCGATCTATTGGATATTTCAAAACTGGATCACGGCCAAGTACAGCCGCAACTGCGCCACTTTAAACTCGACGATATTCTTAGCCATCTCGCTGACGAGTTTGCCCCTGTGGCGCAACGTAAAGGGTTAACGCTGCGCTATGTGCCTTGTTATCAGGCGGTGACCAGCGACCCCCATTTACTCAGCCGTATTGTGCGCAACTTTCTGGCTAACGCTTGCCGCTATACCCAGCGTGGCGGCATTTGCCTAGGCGTGCGACGCCACAGTGACCACACCCTGGCCATACACGTCGTCGATAGCGGTATTGGTATTCCCGAAAGCGACTACCAGCTTATTTTCCGCGAGTTTCATCAACTCAACGCCACCCGCGCGCGCGATCGCCAGGGCGTTGGCCTGGGGCTTGCGATTGTGGAGCGGATTAGCCAGCGCCTTGAGCACCCGCTTTCTGTGCGCTCTGCCCCCGGCCAAGGCTCCTGTTTTGCGGTTAGGGTGCCCCGTGCCAGCGGCATTTCCTTTAGCCAAACACCCTCCCCCAGCGCGCCGTTTTCTGCTGACGCCGAGTTCGAAGGAGTGCGCGTACTGATCCTGGATAACGAACCCGCCATTCTTGAAGGCATGGCGCTGTTGCTAAGTGAATGGCAGATCAGTTGCGATACCGCGCTGGATGTGGAGGCCGCCAAAGCCTGCCTGGAGGCGCCGGATATGCTGCTGGTCGACCTGCACTTAGACGATAACGTGACGGGGTTGGAGGCCATTCGACAACTTCGCCACCACTGGCATGACCCGCACTTACCCGCAGCCATTATCAGTGCGGACCGCTCTGACCACTGGCAAAGGCGGTTACGCCATGCCGGCGTTCCGCAGTTAAACAAGCCGGTACGCCCCGGCAAACTGCGCGCACTACTACGTAGCCTGCTCAATGGCTAACCTGCGCTTCCCACAGACCTGTATCTCCCTGCCTAGCGGAGTGCAAGGCGTGCTGGCCCACGCGCCCCACTTAACCCATGCTCACGTCAGCATTACTATAGCAGCGGGCTATTTGGATGAGCCGCCCGCCCTGCCAGGCCTGGCCCACTTAATGGAGCACGTGCTGACCACCGCACCACTGACAACCTCCTCTAACACCAGCCTGCTTACTTGGTTTGCCCAGCACCAGGGCAGCCTGAACGCCCACACCGACGACTACGTCACCGATGTGCATTTCTCGATACCGGCAGATAGCCTAGAAACGGCGGCTCTCACTGTTGCCAGCCAGTTGGCCACGCCCACTATCTCGTCGCCGACCATTCGCACTGAAGTCGCCGCCATTGACGCCGAATGGCAGGCTCGCCAGCACAGTTCGGCAATGCAGCGGCTATCGGCCATCGCCACGCTCAGTGTCCCGCAGCATATCGGTGCAGGCTGCCGCCACGGCAACGCACAAACGCTGGGCCAGAACACTGGGTTGCTTTATGAGGCGCTGACCACGTTTCACCGTGACCACTATCACGGCGGCCGCGTTAGCATTGCGATTATCAGCCCCAAGGCCGCAGAAGCGATGACCCGCCTTATTCAACGCATGGCAACGCTGTTTAACCCGCTACCGCCCAACGCTCCGGCGCTTGCCATTACGCCCCGCTGGGGCAGCCTGCCCCGTGCGAAGGTGGTCGGGACGGCCAACGCCGTTGAGCTGTTGTGGCCGCTACCCTCGTCCGTTTCACGTCATCAGTTTAGCGCCCTTAGCGACATTGCTGATTCGTTAAACCAAGGCTACCTAGTGGATCAGTTAGCTGACTCGATTATCGACTACCACGCGACTGCCGCTCCAACCGGGGCTACAGACGCCTTCAGCTTGACGCTAACCGGTACCCCGGCGCAGGAACGTCTGGAAGTGCTTCCCGATTCCCTCAGCGAACGTCTGGCAGTCCTGCTCGCGACACCCCCTATTGATCACCGCACCGTTTGGCAGCCTCCTGCCGGTACCGTGCAACTGGCGTCGGCGTGGTTTGTCTATGCGCGTCAGCAAGCGTTAGCACGGCGGCTTGCTGCACATACCGCGACTCAACAAGATTTCCCCAGCAAGGCCCGCTGGCAGGCTCCCCACTGGCTAGTTTATCGCTCGCCAACAACGCTCCAGCGTGCTGGCGACACAGCAAAATTGGCGGCCACCTCCAAGGTACAGCGTTGGTGCGGCCAGTATGGTGTCAGCGATGATTTCGCCTCACTTGCCGACACCACCTGGGCAGCCTGCTTTATTCCCAACGCAATGTTTCTCCCCGCCCCACTGGCTGCCAAACGGTGCGCCCGCAGAGGCGTGATATGCCAGCACATGCAACTAGCGCAAGGCAGTTGGGTGATAACCGTGGGTGAGGGAGCGGCCGTTGCCATGCAAACCTTGCTGAAAGAAGCGAATGTTAATACGGCAATTGCCCCCCAAGGGCTTCTGGCTCAGCGGTTGTTACAGCGCTTAACCCCGCTGCCTGCCACGCCTGCGGTATGGGTTTCCCATGCAACAGATGCAAACGCTGTTTGCCACGCACTGGCAGATTTGGCTAGCCGCATAGCAACACGTTCTGTGCAGACGCCTTCTATCAATGAGTCGGCCAGCACAGCCATCATGCGCACACTGAGCTTACCGGGCACGCCCACCCAGCGCTGGCTGTTAGCGCTGGTTGAGCAGCACCACAGTGCGGCATTTTTTCAGCAGGCACGGTATGACCATCACTTGGGGTATGTGGCGGCGGTACGCAGAGGCGACGGCACACCCTGCTCACTTGGCTATGTGGTGCAAACCAGAGAAGACGCTGAGCCGGTAGGGGAAAAGCTACTCTCCATCACCGATGCCCTGTGGCAAACGGCGGAAGATATCCTAGAGGTGCCTAACTCACTTAAACTCTCACTAACACAGCCTGAAACGCCCCTTGCCGCACTGATTATCCAGTGGCAAAGCCTCTTGTCAGGCACCGATCAGCCACTGCATCGGCTTGGGCAGCAAAGCATCGATTCACCGGCGCTTACCGCTTTACTCACTCAGATAAACACCCACGGTCGCTGGCAAACCCACTGGTTAGATAGCGCTGGCCACTATCTCGTCAACGATTGAGGCGAGTCAGCGCTTGAGGAACTGAGAAAAATCGATATCGTTGGCCGATAAAATTGCTTGTACGCGGCTGGTTACACCCAGCTTACGCAAGATCGCCGACACATGGGCTTTCACCGTGGTTTCCGCGATATTGAGGTGATAGGCAATCATCTTGTTAGATTCACCGCGGGTCATGTGTTCCAACACCTGCAGTTGTTTGCGGGTTAGTTGGCGCAGCTGTTCCGCCGTAAAACCCTGCTCCTGGTGGCGCCGCTTACGAATACTGTCCGGCGCGCGCATAGCATCGGCGGGTAGGAAGATATTGCCTTCCAGTACCTGGGCAATGGCGTGGCGCATCTGATCACGGGGCAGTGATTTGGGGATAAACCCCGCCGCACCACAAGAGACCGCCTGAAGAATAATCTGCTTATTCTCTTCCGCAGAAACAATCACCACCGGAATCGTAGGGTGCTCGTTACGCAGCTGTAAAAGTCCCGTTAACCCGTTCATGCCAGGCATATTTAAATCTAGCAATATCAGGTCAAGATCAGGATCTTGCTGGGCATGGGCGAGAGCCGCATCAAAGTCTTCCACCTCGATAACCTCAGCATCTGCGTAAGCTTCACGGATCACCCGCGCCATAGCATCACGTACCAGGGGGTGATCGTCGGCAATCAGGAGTTTATACATTGCTGTCATTATTATGGTTGCCTGTGGTTTAGCTAAATGCCGCTTACTGCGTCTTTGCTAACACTCTACTCAGTCATCCGCCTTTATTGAAGCAACTTCCCATCATCAAGCGGGCCGCCGTTCCCCTGAAGAGGCTTGCTGCTGGAATGTGTCGGCGAACTCGATCAGTAATTGAGTTAGCCAGATGAGCGCAGGATCATTGGCAAACAGCCCATGCTGGATCAGCGTCATCTTTAGTGTGGGTAGCTCTTTGGGCGGCTCTACCAAGCGCACCGGCAGCATGGTGGCAAAGCGCTCGGCCATTTGCCGTGGCAGCGTCATGATCGCTTCCGTTAGCGCCACCACCCGCGCCGCAGCGATATAGTTGAGGTTTTTAGAGATGACCCGGCGGGTTAAGCCGTGCTGAACCAGACAGCTATCGATGTTGCTGGGGCGTAGGCCGCTAATGTCAGCCAACTCCACATGGAGCTCTTGAGCAAACTGGGCAATATCCAGCCCATCGCCCACGCGGCCATTATGGGTAGCGGCCAAACAGACCAGTTCCTCATCCATCCACGGAGTCTGAATCACGCCACTGGGCAGCTCGCTTTGGCTATCCAACCCTACCACCATATCGATTTGGCGCTGTTCCAGCCCCTCACTCAACACATCCGGGGTAATCAGCTCAATGGAGAAACCAATGCCCGGCGCATAGGCCAGCAACTGGCTAAGAAAGGGTGGGTACATTACCTCTTCAAAGTAATCCGTGGTGGCCAGCGTAAAGCGCCGCTTGCTGTTGGCAGGCAAAAACATCGCAGGAGGCGCAAGGCCCTCCCTTAGCTGCCCCAGCGCCTGCTGTACGACGGGCAAAAGCGCCAGCGCACGTGGGGTTGGCTGCATGCCGTTTTCGGTGCGCACCAGCAATGGGTCATCCAACGCTTCACGCAGGCGTTTAAGTGCATGGCTTAACGCTGGCTGGCTTAGATGCAGCTTTTCTGCCGCGCGGGTAACGTGGCGCTCGCGCATCAGCGCTTCAAATACCAGCAGCAAATTCAGATCGAAATGGCGTAGCGAGCGCATGGTTTCTCATTATTCATATCACGAATGATTAAATTCTAAACATTCATTTAATTTATCGCCAGAAATTGCTTATTGTCTGCCGCTTATTCGCCCATCAGCGATCATTCAGCATGAAAGGAGAAGCACACCGGTGACCCACCCACTATCTCAAACTATGCCCAGCCTGTATGGCGATATGATCTCTACCTTTATGGGCGTAGAGAAAGCAACGGATCCCAAGGCAAGCGACGCCGACGTTGTGGTGAGTGGCGTACCCTTCGACCTGGCTTGCTCTGGCCGTGCGGGCACCCGCATGGGGCCGAATGCTATTCGTCAGAGTACCGCCAACCTGATCTGGGAAGGCAAACGCTGGCCCTGGGACTTTGCCCTGGAAGAGCGGCTCAAAGTATGCGATGCAGGCAACGTTGATTACGCGTATGGCGAGCCCGAAAGCCTTGTCGACAACCTGGAAACCCACGCCAACCGCTGGTTAAGAGCGGGTAAAAAGATGCTTACCCTGGGCGGCGACCACTACATCAGCCTGCCGCTGCTGCGCGCCCACGCCCGAGAGCACGGCCCGCTGGCGCTGATCCATTTTGACGCCCACACCGATACCTACGAGCAAGGCACGCGTTTTGACCACGGCACCATGTTTTACCACGCTCTTAAAGAGGGGTTGGTAATGCCGGAGCATTCGCTGCAAATTGGCATTCGCACCAGCTACGACCGCCACAATCACCCTTACGAAGTGCTGGATGCGGATTGGGTGAACGATCACGGGCCGAAAGCCGTGCTGGAACGCATCCGCGCCAAAGTAGGACATCACCCCGCCTACATTAGCCTGGACATCGACGGGCTCGACCCGGCCTATGCGCCGGGTACCGGCACACCGGTATGCGGCGGTATGTCAACCGATCTAATGCTGAAAGTCATTCGTGGCATGGTGGGTATGGAACTGGTTGGTATGGACGTGGTGGAAGTAAACCCCGCCTATGATCACGGCGACATTACCTCGCTTGCTGCCGCGACGTTAGGGCTGGAGTTTTTGTATACGTTGGCGGCGTCTAAAAGCGTTTGATGGCTAAACGTTTAACGCACCATTAGTGTCAGAAGCCCCGCCGCCGTTGCATTCATAGCAATAAGGCGGCGGGACAAGCAAAAGAACTACCCTTGAGAAGCCGCCAGCGCTTGATCAATATCCGCCAGCAGGTCGTCGATATGCTCAATACCGATCGATAAGCGCACCATATCCCGCGTAACGCCCGCGGCTTTCAGCTCCTGCTCGTTGAGCTGGCGGTGTGTGGTTGAGGCGGGAATGGAGGAGCAGCTTTTGGCATCGCCGATATTGACCAGACGCAGGATCAGCGCCAGCGCATCGTAGAAGCGCTCGCCGGCGGCCTGGCCACCTTCAATACCAAAGCTCAGAATCCCCGAGGCGTGGCCGTTCATGTAACGCTTGGTCAGCGCGTGATCGGGATGGTTTTCCAAGCCTGCATACTGCACCCAGGTGACCAACGGGTGGCTTTCCAGGTGTTTGGCGACGGCTAAGGCGTTAGCGCAGATACGCTCGATGCGCAGAGACAGCGTTTCCAACCCCTGGAGCAGGTTCCAGGCCGCTTGAGCAGAGAGAGCAGCCCCCATGTTGCGTAGCGGCACCACCCGGGCGCGAGCAATAAAAGCCGCATCACCCACATCACGGGTATAGCTCACGCCGTGGTAAGAAATGTCAGGCTCGTTGAGTAGCGGAAAAAGGCTGGCATGCTCGGCCCAGGGGAAGGTGCCCGAATCCACGATCACACCGCCCACGGTGGTGCCGTGGCCGCCGATATATTTGGTGGCAGAGTGGATGACAATATCCGCCCCATGCTCAATCGGCCGACACAAGAACGGCGTCGCAGTGGTGTTATCCACAAGCACCGGCGCCCCATGACGATGGGCCGCCTCGGCGAGCTTCGTCAGATCCACCACTCCCCCCGAAGGGTTGCCAATACTTTCGCAGAAAACCGCCTTGGTTCGTTCATCGATCAGCGCTTCGATGCCGTCAATATCGTCTTTATCGGCAAAGCGCACCTGGATACCTTGGCGTGGCAAGGTGTGGGCAAACAGATTGTAGGTACCGCCATACAGCTCGCTGATCGAAACGATGTTATCGCCCGCTTCGGCGATGGTCTGGATCGCATAGGTGATCGCCGCCATCCCCGACGCCACCGCTAGCCCGGCGATACCGCCTTCCAGCGCGGCTACCCGCTGCTCCAATACAGCGCAGGTGGGGTTCATAATGCGCGAGTAGATGTTTCCTTCCACTTTAAGATCAAACAGATCCGCCGCGTGCTGAGCGTTATCGAAGGAAAACGACGTAGTTTGATGAATCGGCACCGCCACGGCGTTTTGTGAATCAGGCGAATAGCCATGGTGGAGGGCAATGGTTTCTGGCTTCATAAGGGCGGCTCGCTAGTTTTTATTGAGGTTCGTTACTGATCCTAAACAAGCGCCGCTCGGAAGGCCAATAATCGTTTAGCGTCTAGTAACAAGCGACCCCAATACGTTCACCAATGCCACTCGCTGCGCGCCACTGCGTCGTGAGCGTGGAGGCTCTCGGCATGCACGATTTTAACGATGCGCCATAGCCGTGCCTAAGGGTATTTCGTGGCTGTATATTATGTGTTTAATTTAGGGTTAAAAGTATCATGGCCCGCTGAGTTGATCTGCAATACGGGGAGGCTACGGGAGGACTTTGTTATTTCTAGTTTAGGTAGAAATCACCATGATTAACCGTGAAAGCATTCACCAACGACCAGACCAAGTGATAGACATCACTGATTGGGATGCCCATGAAGATTATGACGTCTTCCCAGTAGGCGCTCGTGACAAATCGCTCCGCGTCTGTCCCAACCCAGCCCCTTATGATTGCTGTATGCCTGGGCACCGCTATTTATTCAAGGAAGCTATTAAAAGCGCAAAGAGCTCTGAGCCACGATATCCCGATCAATACTGGGCAGAAGTGATCGCATTTCAGATCGGTAGATTAATGGGGCTTACGCTACCTCCAGTCTTTGTTGCCATTGACTCTGCTCGAAATGAGCCGGGCACAGTCAACGAATGGTTCATCGGCTATGCCGATAGCAGGGAAGATCGCTATGTCGCCGGCGGGGATTACTTACAGCGACTCATCCCAGAGTTCGATATAAATAAAGGCAGGCAGCACAACTTAACAACCATTATCGAGTTAAGCTGCGTGCTAGAAAGAGGCGGTTGGCTTACTTCTGACTGGAGACAATACTGGGGACTTTGCCTGTGTTTCGATGCGTTAATTGGCAATACTGACCGCCATCAGGAGAACTGGGGGGTGGTTTGGGCAGAAAATGGCCCAACAGCCCGCTACACGCCCTATTTTGATAATGGCACCAGCCTTGGGCATGAGTTGCAGCCCCAGAAAATGCAGCGCATGATGCGCGACCATAATGAGTTCAACGCCTATCTTAAAAGAGGGCAGCACCACATGCGCTGGGCCAAAGGCGACAAAAAACGCCTGCCGCTTATTCAGGGCATTACTCAGTATTGTCAGCAATTCCCTGCCATTCGACCCATACTGATAGAATGCTTACAACGTTGGTGCGATGATGACCTTAGAGAAATCCTGCATTACTTCACTTACTTTGATATCCCGCATCCCTTTACCCCACAACGTGCTGACTTCATAGCGTTTTTGACTCTGACAAGGAGAGAGCGCCTGTTACAGGCTCTGGAGAACTGACATGACCCGCTTAATCGAACACCTAGTGGAACCACACAGGCTGCTGCTTTATTGGCAGGCACGCGAGAGCAAAAAGCGCTCTCGCTTCCTAGTGGGTGAGCTAGTCAAGCGGGAAGATAAAGTGGTTATGGTGTATGACCTAGACAGTCCGGAGCTAGCAGAAGCAAAGCGCCTGGGCTTTCGAGGCTACCCGGCGTTTCCTATGAGGCAAGCGGAGCATAGCCACCAAGTACTGGAGGCTTTCACCCGCCGATTACCGCCACGCAGTCGCCGTGACTTTGGGCGCTACCTGGAACTTCGAGCGCTTCCGGTTAATACTTCAATCAGTGATTTCGCCTTGCTGGGCTATAGCGGCGCCAAGCTGCCTAACGACGGTTTTGAACTTGTTCATCCTTTCGACAATCCACCTGAGGTCTTCGAGGTATTGATTGAGATAGCAGGCTTCCGTCATGAATCACAGCTTGAAGTAACCGATTTACAGACAGGCGGCCGTGTTCAATTCGTACCCGAACCTGAGAACTCTTTCGATGCTAGTGCCATCCGGCTCGAAAGCGACGGGCGCAAACTGGGCTATGTTCCGAGAGGACACCTAGACATGCTGCATCGCATGTTAGAGGACGGTGCCACTCTTGAAGGCGAGGTGTTCCGCATTAACGGAACATCAGAACGCCCGCTCGTTTATGTTTTGACGCATATTTTAAAGGGCGGCTTCCCCGTTCATGAGCTGAGAATGCAGGCTTAGTTTTGGTCATGCCATAAACCTTCCCGCTCTTACCAACGTTCCAACGTTTTGCGTTAGTAAGGTGGGGCTAACGGCGCCCCACCTACCCATGCCACTCACTGCGCGCCACTGCATTGTGGGCGTGCAGGCTCTCGGCATGCACCACCTTAAGCTGAAACCCGGCGACTCCCGGCGCTTGCCGCAGGGCTTTATCGACCCGTCTTGCCGCATCTTCGCAGAACATCAGGTTTTGCCCGTTGGCGAGGGCAAACGCCTGCTCGTCGATGCGTTTCACTGCGGTTTGCAGTGCGGTGCCTAGTGCCTTCTCAATGCGATCTACCGCCTCCTCTAGCCAATCTGCTATGGGTAACTCCTCGTTTTCGCCCTCGGCTAAACGCAGCGAGCACTCGACAAAGCTGCGCTGGCTGTGGGGCGTGGCTAATATGCCCTCTTCGCTGCCCAGCCATGCCGATACCGCCGATTGGGTTAGCGGGATTTCTGAAAAATCCTCTTCAAAGGCTTGCTGGATAGACTGCCGCACCAAAGCCGCCGAGCAGGGGCAGGTGGATGAATAGCCCACCGTCAGCCCCAGTTCAACTTGAAACCCGGCGGGGGTTAATTGGCCGCGCAGGGAAAAGGGGTAACTTTTCCACCCGGCGAGCGGGCTAATCAGGGCTTGCCGCTTGAGCGGCAGTTCGCCTTCCACCGTCAAGTACGCCTGCTGGGATAAGCCCTCCTGGCTGGTTAAAAACGTGCTCAATATGTCCTTCACCGTTGGCAAGGTAAGCGGTGCGTCTTCAAGCGGTGCCAGCGCCAAATAGAGCCGCGACATATGGATACCACGCGCTTCGCTATCATCAAGGCTTACCCCCGCGTCCAGTTTGGCGGTCACGCTGCGAGTGCCCAGTTGGACAGGTAGCGCAATGCCCTCCATGCCCACCCAGGTCAAGGTACTCGTTAAGCGGGTGGTTTGGCTGGCGACATCGGGTAAGGTTAAAACGGTCATTCTGTAACCTCTTGAGAGGAGTTAAAGAAGTTGTACAGCTCGGCCACGGTGTCAGGCGCCACGTTTTGGGTAATAAATACAAAGCGTGATACCCGGTCGCTCACACTGTTGGTGGGCAGCGGCGCGGGCGGGTGAAAAATGTGCTGCACGCCGTGAAGCGCTAGCGGCGTCTCGCGGTCAGTGAGGTGGACAATGGCTTTAATGCGCAGCATTTTGTCGCCCATTAGCGACATCAACACATCCAACCAGCCTTCCAAGGCGTCAGGCTCAATAAGCTCGTTAACGCTAAAGCAGAAGGCATTAATGCCGTCGCTGTGCGGGGAAGCGCCGGGCTGATGAGTCTTCAATGGCGAACGGTTCAGCGGTGCGGAAAAAGCGCCCGGATGAGGGTCTGCTTGATGTACAGCGTAGCTGCCCGCTTTGAGCCACGCCTCCACCTGGAAACCCTTGGTGTCGCCACCATGTAACCCTGCCCCCACCAGCAAATCTGCGGAAAGCTCACCGTTAATCACCTGCCACTGCTCTGCCGCCGGGTTCAACTTGGCCAGTCGATTCGCCAGTTGGGACACACTCTCTTCGCTCGCCAGGTCGGTTTTGGTCATCAGCAGTTTGTCGGCCACCGCGATTTGCTGTTGCGACTCCGGGTGGGCGCCTAGAGTCGCCAAGCCATTGGCGGCATCAACGCAGCACACCACGCTGTCCAGCTTAAAGCGGTGCGCCAGCCAGTGATCCGTCATCAGCAGCTGCAGCAAAGAGGTTGGCTCCGCTAGCCCCGTGGTCTCAATCACTACCCGGGAGGGCAAGGGCTTCTTTTGCGCCTCCAAGTCTTCCATCGCCTGCTGCAGCGTTCGGCTCAAATCGCCCCGCAGGGTGCAGCATAAGCAGCCGCTGCTCATTTCGATCACCGCCTGCTCATCGCTGTGGGTAATCAGTTGGTGATCCAGCCCGATGGCACCAAACTCATTGATCACCACCAGGGTGTTGTGCATGGAGGTTTGGTGAACCCAGCGGTTGAGTAGCGTGGTTTTGCCGCTGCCTAAGAAGCCTGTGAGTAGATTGACCGGTATTAATGGCGCTTCCTGCATAACCGCTTACTCCCAGCGCGCTTTGCGATAATGGTGCTCTTGCTGCTCCTGGCGCTCTTTTGCCTCAATGCAGAGTTTGGCGGTGGGCCTGAACATCAACCGCGGTAACCCAATGGGCTCGCCGGTCTCTTCGCAGTAGCCGTATTCGCCGCTCTCAATACGTTTTAAGGCTGACTCAATGTTTTTGAGCAAACGGCTCTCGCGATCCGCTTGGCGCAATGCCAAGCGCAGCTCCTCCTCAAAGGAGGCTTGATCCGATTCGTCGCTGTCGCGTTCACGGGAGGCGATGACATCCCTCATCTCTCTTAAGTGCGTTTCAATCTCGCCACGTTCGGCCAGCAGTCGCTGCCGGAAAAACCGCAATTGCTCGTCGTTCATATAGTCGCTGGCGGGCATCGCCAGTAGCTGCTCTACACATGCTTTATCAGCGGATGCACGTTGAGCATCGGCGTTGACCATTTTTACATTCATACTTTGGCACCCATACATTGCTCTCGCGATATTGATCTGAACTGATCAAGACATAGGCGAATGCGTCGGAGATCGTTTCCAGAGGTCGTGATAGCTACGCCTAAGCGGGATCAATGCTCATCAGCAGCCGCTTACCTTCGCCATCCAACGTGGGGCTTCTATGCACTAACCCCCGCTCTTCGCAGCCCACCCATCCGCTACCCTTGAGTAACGCGATATCCCCCGGCGCAAGGCGCTGAATAGCGCTGGTGTCGGTTGCGATGTCGGGGCGGTCGGGGTGCGGCGCGCCTAGCCCGGCACGGTTAATGGCGTGCTCTGGCAGCCATTCGCTGCCTGGGCCGACATAGGTGGTGACCATGCGCACCGGGAGGTTATCGCAGTGAAAACGCGGGCACATGGCGCTCGTCAGCAGGCGCACGCGGATGCCGACGGTCTGGGTGTCAAACAGAAAGGCGATCGCTTCGGCGATCGTCGCCATATCCTCTACCAGCGGGGTGGCCGCCTCCGGGGCGGGAAGGTGACGGCGCAGGTCAGCGACGAAACTTTCATCAGGGTGGCCAAGCCAACTATATTGCCAGGCGCGATTCGTTTGGCACTGCGCCTGGGCGCTGAAAGCAATATCGGCGGGCAGTGGGCGCTGGAAGATGGCGATATTAATAGCGTCTTCAAAGATGCGCGGCAGCACGCTGATATCATTATCACCGGCGGCATGGTCTGGCAACGTCCAATGAGTAGCGGGTGGCGAAGACATAAGCGAAGACATAAATGACTCCATAAGCGTTGTTGAGATAGCCGTCATTGAATGCACTGACGCAAGAAGCGCCAGCTTTGTGACGTGACCGTCGCTAGGGTAAACAGCACAGCGGCGAGTGTGACGATCGTTGGCCCGGTCGGCGTATCCATCACATAGGCAGCTCTAAGCCCCGCCGTCACCGCCAGCATGGCGACCCCAGCGGCCACCATCGCCATGACTTCTGGCGTGCGGCAAAACGGGCGCGCCGTGGCCGCCGGGATAATCAGCAACGCGGCAATCAGCAGTACGCCCACCACTTTTAGCGCCACGGCGACGACCAGCGCTAGCGCCAGGGTGAGCACCAACTGTTCGCGGCGCGGGTGGAGGCCGCTGGCATGGGCAAGCTCGTCGCTTAACGTCGCGGTCAATAAGGATGACCAGCGCCAGAAAAGCAGTATTAACACTAGCGCTACACCGCCGCCGATGATCCACAGGTCGCTTTTCCCGACAGCCAGAATGTCGCCAAACAGATAAGCATTGAGGTCAATACGCACCCCAGCAAGAAACGACACGGCCACCAGGCCAACCGCCAAGGCCGAGTGCGCCATGACCCCGAGCAGGGTATCCATGGCATAGCCGCGCCCGCTAAGTAGCGACACACAACCTGCCATCACCAGGGCGACCGTCAGCACCCCCAAGAAAATGGAGACGTTCAGTAACAGCGCTAATGCGACGCCCAGAATGGCGGCATGCGCCGTCGCATCACCGAAGTAGGCCATGCGCCGCCACACCACGAAACACCCCAACGGAGCAGCCGCCATCGCCACCAGCACCCCGGCGAACAGCGCACGCCACATAAAATCATCCAACATTGGCCGCCTCCTGATGATGGTGGCGGTAGAGCGCCAATGTCTGGGCGGTCTGGTCGCCAAACAGCGCCTGATAATGCGGTGATGAGGCAACGTGCTCGGGTTCACCTTCGCAACAAATAACCCGATTTAGGCACAGCACGTGATCGGCGGTGCGCATCACCACGTGGAGATCATGACTGACCATCAACACAGCGCAGCCGTAGGTGTGGCGTACGCTTTCAATATGTTGATAGAACGCAGCGGTACCCCGGTGGTCGAGCCCTTGGGTCGCCTCATCGAGAATCAGAATGTCGGGCTTTACCAGCAGCGCCCGAGCCAACAGCACACGTTGAAACTGGCCGCCCGAGAGTTCGCTCATGGCGGCATGAATCAGCGCCTCGGCACCGGCATCTTCCAGCGCCTTGTGTACATCGCGACTCGGATGGCGACGCGGCAAGTTGATAAAGCGTTTGACCGTCATGGGCAAGGTGGGATCCAAGTGCAGCCGCTGCGGCACATAGCCGATGCGCTGCTGGGGTGCGATGGTCACCTGTCCCGAGGTCGGCGTGACCGCACCGATCAGCGTTTTCACCAGCGTGGATTTCCCCGAGCCGTTGGGGCCAATCAGGGTCACCACCTGCTCGCGATACAAGTCGAGATTGATGTTCTCAAGAATCTGCTGTCCACCGAAGCGAACGCTCAGTTGGCGAACGCTCAGAATCGCATCGCTATCAGGAGGGTGAGCAAGCCGCATGGTTAACATTCACTCTTGGCATATTTGTTATGTTATAACATATGAGTGAAATATAGGCGAGTCTCGTCTTTCTATCACGTTTAACGGTCACTTTTATCAGGAGAACCCCATGAATAACCGTTTAGCCCGCTTATCATGGCCGCTACTGGCGGCTTTCCCCCTTGTTGCCGCCGCAGATGTGCCGCGTGTTGCGGTGGATATTCCGCCCGTCTATTCGCTTGTTGCCAAGGTAATGGGGGAGCGCGGCGATCCTGAGCTGTTTATTCAGCCCGGCGCTTCACCCCATGGCTATTCGCTACGGCCTTCTGAAGCGCAATCGCTCAATGATGCCGACCTGGTCATATGGGTAAGCGACGCGCTCACACCCTGGCTATCAGGGCCTATTGAGAACCTGGCGGGAGATGCACACCATCTTGAGCTAATGGACGTGCCCGGGATCACGACACTGGAATACCGTGAAGGCGCGACCTTTGCGCTAAACGGTGCTGATGAACACGGCCATGCCCACGGCAATGACGACCATGACCACGATCATAACCATGGGCATGACCACGACCACGACCACGACCACGACCACGACCACGATGAGCATGATCACAGCGATCACGAGCACCACCATCAAGACAGTCATGACGAAAGTGGCCATGACCATGACCATCATCACGGCCATGACCACAGTCATACCGGCATGAATCCGCATGCTTGGCTGGATCCTGCCAATGCACGCCGTTGGCTGGATGCCATCGCCGAGCAGCTAGGTGAGATCGACCCTGATAACGCCGCTTACTATCGCGACAACGCCGCCCAGGGCAAAGAGGCGTTAACCAGCCTTCAGGGGAACATTCAGGATCGTTTGGCCAACAGCGTCGACACACGTTTTGTTGTTTTCCATGATGCTTACCAGTATTTCGAGGAGGCATTTAACGTGCACGCGGCTGGCGCCATTTCCATTGGCGATGCCTCTTCTCCTAGCCCCGCGCGTATCGAGAAGCTGCAAACGCTGGTGAATGATGAAGGTATCCAGTGTGTGTTTAGTGAACCCCAGTTCAATCCGCAGATGGTCAATAACGTTTTCGGCGATACGTCGGCGTATATCGGTGTCATGGACCCCTTGGGTGTGGGTCTGACGCTGAATGCAGGTCTCTTTGATGCGCTGCTGGGGCAGTTGGCCGATGAGATTACCCGCTGCACTGACGCCTAAACAGCTTTGTCTTAAACAGCTTTCTTCTGAAACAGCTTGCCGAGTTGATAGAGGTCGTGCATATATCTATCAAACGCCGAAATAAGCAGTGAGGTAAAGATTAAGGCATAAATCAGCAGCATCACTGCCATGGGGTCGTTTAGCCAAGCCAGCCAAGGCGTCGACATTGGATAACCCAGCGTATAAACACTCATGGCAGCCAATAGCTGAACCAAGAAACAGTTCAAAATAACCAGTGTAATCAACGCTGCGCGTATATCGACACGTGGCAGCGTTGTTTTCCAAAACGGCCAGTGGCGCACTTTTACGCTGATTATATTCGCACTGCTTTTATTTACACTGCTTTTAGCCACACCGCCTTCGCCGTTAAAACGCAACCGCGCTTTGCGGCGCAATAAGGGGATCGCATAGGCGCCTTTTTCCTCTTCAGCAAACGCCTTCAGCGCGATATCCCGATCGAGATTAGGGCCCAAGGCATCGACTGCCGCTTGATCAAAGTCTGACCGGGCATGGGTTTGCGTGGCGATTTTGGCTTGGTCAGAAAGCACTTTTAAGTGGCTTTTATCAGCCTTCGACAACTTTTTATCGTTGCCGACGTTGATGTTGTAATGAATTTCATACACCTGATATAAAGCAGCGGTCACGCCCACAAAAATCATAAAAAAGACAATATATATCAGCATATTAACAGACACCTCCTAAACGAAAACTCACCTAGTCAGGTGAAAACAACTTCATTAGCCTTCAAACTAACTTGCTGACTATGCCTGTATGCCGCTTATCTGTACAGGCTCAGAGAGCTGCAAAAAAGGCGGATCAGATTGCAACCCTACAATCAGTCATATCTAACATATAGTGACTACTCCCCCGCAGGCCCCAGAAAGCGTGTTTCACTGACGCTTACTATTGAGGGGTCGTCAAATGCAATGAAGCGCAGCTCAATAGAGTGGCTGGGCCGTGATAGACCACCAGCATCGGCGGTGAGGGCTAAACGTAGGCTGCGTGTCTCGTTCGCCGATACCTCAATAGTATCCATCCCCTGCAGGCGAAGTCCTGGCAAGCCCGTTGCCGATACCGCGTAGCGATGGGTCTGATCATCCTGGTTGCGTAGCGTCACGTTGTAATAGTTGATGATGCGACCCTCCGCCGTGCTTTCAAACAACGTTTGGCGGTCGCGCACAACATCGACATCGATGGGCACGCGAGAATTCAAGAAACCGACTAACAGCACCACCATGGAGAGTAACGCCGCCGTATAAGCCAACAGCTGAGGACGCCAAAAGCGGGTCGTTTTACCCTCCAGCGCGCGTTCGGTGGTGTACCGAATCAGGCCAAGCGGTTTATCGATCCGCGCCATCACGCTATCGCAGGCATCGATACACGCCGCGCAGCCAATGCACTCGTACTGCAGCCCGTCACGAATATCGATACCGGTGGGGCATACCTGAACGCACAGCTCGCAGTCGATACAGTCGCCAGCGCGAGTGGCTTCAACGCCCTTCTGAGAGTGATTTCGGCGCGGCTCACCGCGGGCGGCATCGTAGGAAACAATCAGCGTATCGGCGTCGAACATCGCCGACTGAAAGCGTGCATAGGGGCACATATGCAGGCACACCTGATGGCGAAGCCAACCGGCATTCAAGTAGGTAAACAGGGTAAAAAAGCCAATCCAGAACAGCGCCAGGGGGTGCGCATCCAAGGTAAACGTATCCACTACTAACTCTCTGATGGGCGTGAAGTAGCCGACAAAAGCTATCCCCGTTGCCAGGGCAATCAGCAGCCAAACCATATGTTTAGCGGTCTTTCTCCAAAGCGTATCAATGTTATTAGGTGCTTTATCACGCCGAATGCGCCGGTGCCGAGGCCCTTCCAGGCGATGCTCAAACCAGATAAACAAAAACGTCCACACGCTTTGCGGGCAGCTATAGCCACACCACACGCGCCCAGCCACCACCGTGATCAAAAACAGACCAAAGGCGCAGAGCACCAGAATCCAGGTGAGTAAGATAAAGTCCTGTGGATAAAACGTCGACGCAAACAGGTGAAATTCCTGGGCAGAGAGGTCAAACCACACCAGCGGTCGGTCGCCCCAATTGATCCACGGCAAACCGAAATACAGCGCCATCAGCAGCCAGTTTGAGTGGCGCCGAATACGCTGAAAAAAACCACCTATTTCGCGCACATAAATATGCCCCAGCTTAGGAGACTGAGAGCTAGGAGACTGAGAATTGGGAGACTTAGACGGAGGCGTATGGTGTTCAACCGCCGCCTCGGTGGTCAGGTCTTGCAGTGGAATGCGTTGCGTCATACCGATATCCAAAAAAGAGGGAATGGAGGTTTATGCGGTCGAGGGGCGTCGCGGGGTAGATGATTAAGCATTTGTTAGCAGGCGCGACTGTTAAGTTAGCCGCTACTATGCCCATACAGAGATGACACAAACAGACGCAGTTGTAGACAAATAAAGCGTATCAGTTAGTGCCAACGCACCCACACCACTGCTTTCTGATATGCTGTTTATTCGTATATTTGAGCCTGTTTTACGCTTCTCACATGCGACACAGTGGTATTTTCTATAAGCAGAGAGCCGCGCTGTGCCAGCTAACACTGTGATCGAGTATTCGGGCGTTCTACTCAATGCACCGACGGTTTACCCCATGAAACGCTACGAACAATTTGCCGATGAGATAGCCTCGCTGATTCGCCAGGGCGTGCTGGGCCCTGGGGAGCGCATTCCTTCAGTGCGCCAAGCCAGTCGACACCATGGCATCAGCCCTTCTACGGTATTCCAGGCTTACTACTTACTGGAAAACCAAGGGCTTATCACAGCACGGGCGCGCTCGGGGTATTTTGTTCGTGAACACGCCCGGCGCTTACTGGACGAACCGCGCGTGACACTGCAGCCCACCGACCCAGCAGAGGTGGAAGTCAGCGAGTTGGTGTTCTCGGTGCTGGGCTCGCTGCAGGATGACCGAACGGTGCCCTTCGGGTCGGCTTTCCCCAGCCCCGAGCTGTTTCCGCTTTCTCGCCTGGCCACCAGCATGACGCGGGGATTGCGCGCGCTTTCGCCCCAGCAGATAGTGGCTGATATGACTACAGGGCACACCGACCTGTGTCGGCAGATTGCCCTGCGCTACATGCTGAGTGGCATTCAACTGCCGATGGAAGAGCTGGTGATTACCAATGGCGCAATGGAGGGACTTAATCTAGCCCTGCAGTGTGTTACCCAGCCGGGCGACCTGGTAGCGATAGAGTCCCCAGCGTTTTATGCCAGCCTGCAAGTGTTGGAGCGGTTGAAACTACGCGCGGTGGAGATTCCGGTTCACCCACGGGAGGGGATCGACCTCGACGTGCTGGCAGAGCGGCTAGAGACGCTGCCGATCAAAGCCTGCTGGTTTATGAGCCACCTGCAAAACCCCATCGGCGCCAGCCTGAGTAAAGAGCGCAAACACGCCCTTTATCAGCTATTAAAGCAGCATCAGGTGCCGATGCTAGAGGATGACGTGTATGCCGAGCTGTACTTTGGCAGTACGCCGCCCGCGCCTGTAAAAGCCTTCGATGATGAGGGTTTGGTCATCCACTGCAGCTCATTTTCAAAATGCTTGGCGCCTGGCTACCGGGTTGGCTGGGTGGCGGGTGGTCGCTATGCACAGGCCATCTCGCGGCTAAAACTGATGACCACCATCTCGCCTTCGGTGCCCGCCCAAGCAGCCATTGCCGACTACTTGCAACACGGCGGTTATGACCGCCATTTACGCAAGCTCCGCCATGCTCTGGAAGCCCAACAAGGCAACATGCTGGCAGCGGCGGATCGCTACTTTCCTGCCCATACCCGCATCACCCGCCCGGCAGGCGGCTACTTTTTATGGGTGGAGTTTCCCGAAAAGGTGGATTCTCTGCGACTATTTAATACCGCTCTCGACCATGGCGTTAGCTTAGCGCCAGGCCCGATTTTTTCGGCGACGCAACAGTTTCGCCACTGCGTGCGGCTAAGCTATGGTCACCCCTGGACACAACGCAGCGAACGCGGCATGGAAACCTTGGGCAGGTTATTAACGCTGTTCTGACTATTTTTTCAGACTAATCTATCTTTCCAGACCACTATTGAGCCGCTGCTAGTCATACTCTCAACTTGTACTTGCAGCGCTAGCATCAGCAAAACTGATCCGTTTTTTTTAATAAATAGCTGACTCTGCTATGAAAGCCACGTAACTGTATCTCAGTCTCTTCACACTCACTTGCATTTACGCAGCCTCAGTTTTATTAACATCAACATTTACTGCAAAAGCCTATCCTGATATTTTGAATGACAATCAGTCCAATTTAGACGGACTGAGTCTATTGAAGCTGGCAAGCAGTTAAGCCAGCTTCCTTCTATGGGTTTAATTAGGACGATTATACCGCCATGGAACAAGCAAAACTGGGCGATCAGGTTGCCTGCCCCTGTAACGGAGGCCCTCACCGTATTGTTAGTGCGGCCTCCACCACCTTTGTTGACGGCTTACCCGTCGCCCGCGTTGGTGACCGCAGCTCCTGTGGTGCCAGTATCGTCACCGGCCTTGACTGGTACCCCATTGAAGGTGCTGCTGCAGCTATTCACGGCAGCAAAACCTCCTGCGGTGGGGTCGTTATTGCGGCCTCCACAGCAATCACCGGCCAGCCAAGGGGCGGC